>CAJXJM010000108.1 GCA_913054205.1 uncultured Rhodospirillaceae bacterium | reverse complement strand
TTCGACTTCTTTAATTTGTGTGTCGAGGGAGCTGTCTTTATTTTGGGCTGAGCTGGAAGAAGGCAGACATAAGGCGAGAGCTGTGAAAATTGAGAGGGCGTAATTGGATATTCTAAGCCGTCGCATCTTTGGTCTGTTTTTCTGAGATCAGCGAGTGACCGGTCATCTCGGCGGGTTGCGCCAATCCCAAAAGTCGCAGCAAAGTCGGCGAGACATCGGCGAGCGCCCCTTCTTTGAGGTCCTCGGCATAATCCGGTGGGTTCACCAGGATCAATGGCACCGGTGACAATGTATGCGTTGTGTGCGGGCCATTGGTTTCAGGATCGAACATCTGCTCGGCATTGCCGTGATCGGCGGTGACCAGCATGGTGCCGCCAACATTTTGAAGTGCTTTTTCAAGCCTGCCGAGACAAACGTCAACGGTTTCCGCCGCTTTGACGGTTGCGTCGAACACGCCGGTATGGCCGACCATGTCGCCATTGGCATAATTTACAATAATGAGATCGAATTTCTCCGCCTCGATCGCCGCCACCAGATTGTCGGTCACTTCATGGGCCGACATCTCCGGTTGGAGATCATAGGTCGCGACTTTGGGCGACGGCACGAGGATGCGCTCTTCGCCGGGAAAAACCTGCTCTTCGCCGCCGTTAAAGAAAAACGTGATATGAGCGAATTTCTCGGTTTCGGCTGTGCGCAATTGGGTAAGGCCGGCTTCCGAGATCACCTCGCCTAATATTTTTGTCAGCGGGCGCTGCGGGATCAAAGCCCCCATAAACTGATTGAGGTGAGTTGAGTATTCCGTCATCCCTGCTTGGGCAACGAAATTTAAGGCACGCGGGCGCTCAAAGCCGTCGAAGCCCGGATCGACGAATGTTGCCATAATCTCCCGCGCACGGTCTGAGCGGAAATTAAACATCAATATCGCATCACCATCTTTAATACCGTCATAATCTCCGATGACATGCGGCAGCATAAATTCATCCGTCTTGCCGTCGTCATAGCTCGCTTGCACGGCAGCAACGGCATCCGTTGCAGCTGCGCCGTCGCCGTCGGCAATGACGTTATAAGCCAGAACCACCCGGTCCCAATTGTTGTCGCGGTCCATGGCGTAATACCGCCCGGTCACACTCGCGATCGAGAAACCTTTGAGATTGGCAGTTTGGCTGACAACATCTGACATAAAACCTTTGCCGCTGGATTGCGCGGTATCGCGGCCATCCATAAAAGCGTGAAGTTTGGCGGGGATGCCGGCTTTTGCAAAAATTTCTGCCAATGCGATCAAGTGATTCTGATGGGAATGCACACCGCCTGGCGAAACCAGCCCAAGCAAATGACAGGCGCCGCCACTTTTTTTAAGTTTTGAAACAAAGTCTACAAGCGTGGGGATGTCTTTAAAGGTGTCCTCGGCAATCGATTGATCGATCAGCGGCAGATTCTGCATCACCACTCGGCCCGCACCGAGGTTCATATGACCCACCTCGGAATTGCCCATCTGACCTTCCGGCAGGCCAACATCAAGCGCTGACGCTTCGAGCCGTGCCGTTGGGTATTCTGCCATCATGCGGTCCCAAACCGGAGTGTCGGCATTGTAGATCGCGTTGTCCTCGCCGCCGTCGCGCTCCCCCCAACCATCGAGAATGCAAAGCATCACCGGCCGGCGTTTATTGTCTTCGTCTTTAGAGATTTTATTCATCGCTACTTGTCGCAAAACGAGGCTTCCGATGCAATGGGAGATATAATGAAAAGGAAGATAGATTTATTATTTTGCATAACCCTCCATCGCTAACATTGCGGTTTAGATTACTTGAGCCATGTTCCATTTAGCTTCATACTGGGGCATGTTCGACAATACTACTGAAAAGTCGCAAAAACCTGAAAAACAACTAAATGTCTTGCAGACTGATTTAGAAGTTTGCGGAACCGATCCTATGACGGGGTTTTATCGTGATGGCTGCTGTAATACAGGCATGGACGACGGAGGAACGCATACTGTTTGTGTGATTGTTACAGATGAATTTTTACAGTTTTCGAAGAGCAAAGGAAATGATCTAAGCACCCCAATCCCCCAATTCGGGTTTGCGGGACTGAAATCTGGTGACGCATGGTGTTTATGTGCGTTGCGTTGGGAAGAAGCGAAAATGGCAGGTGCTGCCCCGCGTGTAAAACTTACAGCAACCAATATAAAGACATTGCAATATGTTGAGCTTGCTGACCTCAAAGAGCATCAAATCGACCTGAATTGAGATGCGTATATGCGCTCAAATTTGTCAGGTTAATTTATAATCCTGATGCGTTTAGAGCCGACTGCAAACGTTCTGGATATCTCGCAAAATATGAATTGTTATTCAAGTGCCACAAAATGTCTGGAGCACGCGTTCTTCAGATTTCGGCGGATTGATGTAATCGACATAATCAGGCTGGTCATCATAGGGCTTCGCGAGCACCGATATTAAACGTTCCATTTCCGAGAAGTCATTGCCTTCCACAGCAGAATTTATGGCTTGTTCCACACGATGATTGCGGGGAATAAAAGCGGGGTTAACGCTGTGCATATTTTGGACAATCTGTTCGACCGATTGATCTTCCGTATCGAGCCTTTGGTGCCACCGGTTCAACCATTCTTGCCAGGATATGTCCTCCTCAAATGTCGCTGTAAGCCAGCTGATATCTGATTT
Organism: uncultured Rhodospirillaceae bacterium; assembly: GCA_913054205.1. Taxonomy (GTDB): domain Bacteria; phylum Pseudomonadota; class Alphaproteobacteria; order Rhodospirillales; family UBA2165; genus TMED23. The sequence continues at coordinate 5,146 of CAJXJM010000108.1, read as the reverse complement.
GACACCAACGGTATCGCTTAGATATCGGAACGTCAGCGTGTAATCTGCTTGATGTTTTTTCATCAAATCCAACAACTGCTGAATAATGGCCAGATCGTCGTTTAGCGCTGTCGTCATACCGAGTTTACGCCGCATACCATCAAGCCAACAGGCATCAAATATATCGGCGAAATCTTTAAGCGCCTGCTCGGCCGAAGTGATCGCCTTATTTTGGTCTTCGTCTAGGAGCGATAACAAACACTCCGCAAGGCGAGTCAGATTCCACTGCGCGATTTTCCCTTGATTGCCATAGGCGTAACGCCCGGCGTGATCAATAGAGCTGAAAACGGTGGCAGGATCATAGCTGTCCAGAAAAGCGCAGGGGCCATAGTCAATGGTCTCTCCGGAAATCGCCATATTATCCGTATTCATAACACCGTGAATAAATCCGACATGCATCCAGCTGGCCACCAGAGATGCTTGGGCGTCGCGTACACATTCAAAAAGGGCAAGATATGGATTAGCGGCGTCTTTGGCCTCGGGGAAAAGTCGGTCGATCACATAGTCGGCGAGTAATTTTATCGCTTCTAGATCATCGCGTGCCAAAAAATATTCAAATGTTCCAACACGCACATGGCTAGAGGAAAAACGGGTGAGAATTGCACCTGGTAAAACGGTTTCACGAAATACACTTTCGCCTGTTGTTACCATCGCAAGTGAGCGATTGGTTGGAATGCCAAGTGCATGCATGGCTTCACTTAAGATATATTCACGCACCACCGGACCCAGAGCCGCTCTGCCATCGCCATTTCGCGAGAAAGAAGTTTGACCGGAGCCTTTAAGCTGAATATCCCAGCGCCTGTCATTTGCTCCTAATATTTCACCGAGCAAGACGGCACGCCCGTCCCCCAATTGCGGCACAAAATGGCCGAACTGGTGCCCAGCGTAGGCAAGCGCAATTGGTTCCGCACCATCGGGTATCAGATTTCCTGAAAATAGTGCAGCACCCATTTCACCGCTCAGACCCTCAATATTTAAGCCATGCTCCTGTGCCAAAGCGCGATTAAAATGAATTAAGGTTGGTGCCTTAACAGGTACAGGGGAAATTCGCTGATAAAAGCGCGCCGGTAAACGTGCATAACTGTTATCAAATGTTATGGCGTCTACGTTGAGTTCAGCGGGTGAGGTGTCGCTCAAGGACATATGCGTTCCATTTATCCAAATTTAAATAGTCCTATATCATTTCATGGCATCAATACCAAATACTGAGATGATTTATAGCGAAAATTTTGTAGCGTAATGACCTGTTCCGGTGGTTCGCCGTCTAGATCACTTACAATAGGAATGAACAGTTCCTAGGCACGGCAGCTCCGGCTCATCTCAAAGGTCGAGAAGTCGATTTTCCAAGGATCGTTCCCACAGGCTGGAAGAGTTGCGGTCAAAAAGTATCTCTCGGTCACCGGGCGCGATTGACCAGTCTTTGCGCGCGAGTTCGCCCTCCAGCTGATTTGGCCCCCAACCGGCATAGCCGAGAAATAAAACCGATCTCTGCGGTCCCGCATCGTTGGTCAGGGAGTCTAATATCTGCTTGTTACTTGTCACGGCGACGCCGTGTCCCTTGCAAAGTTGATTGTCTCTGCCGAAATTTTCGCTGTGCAGGAGAAAGGCGGATCGCCATTGAACTGGACCACCAATTCGAATTTGCAAATCTCCTTTCACTTCAGCTGGATTAATTCCAAAGGAATTGAGAAGTTTTTGCGCCGGCTCAGGATCGACGGGTCGATTGAGAATAAGCCCGAAGGCGCCTGTGCTGTCGTGGCGGCACAAAAATATCACTGTCCGTGCGAAACGGGGATCGGGCATCTTTGGATTTGCCACGAGTAATTGACCTTGTTGATATTTCCCCACGGCATTTTCTGAACGGCTTGGAAGCGCACCGGGCAGCAGGAATAACAACGTAAACAGGCCGACCAAAAGTTTTTTATTCATAGCTATTTTCACCAGCGTTGGCAGCCACTCCTATCCATGACGCCGTGGTTGAGGGCATAGGAATTTAAAGTACACCAATAATTATCAACTTGGCCAAATTATGTGATCTCGCTCACCATCGGGTAAGGACGAGATGCAGGATCACTTATGATACGGATGATTACCCAAGATACATTGGGCGCGGTAGATTTGTTCTATCAGCATGACGCGGGCCAGCATGTGGGGCCAGGTCATCGCGCCCATGGCGATTTTTAGCTGCGCTTTCTCAAGTAAAGTGCGGTCAAGCCCAACTGAACCGCCAATGACAAAGGCGATGTCGCCGATTCCCTCATCCTGCCATCCACCCAGTTTTTTGGCGAAGTCTTCGCTTTCAAATGCGCGGCCGGTTCGGTCGAGTGCAATCAACTTTGCACCTTTCGGCACGGCGTTAAGCAGGAGTTCGGCTTCCTTGATTTTCATTTGCGCGGCTTTGAGCGGCTTTTTTTCTTCGACTTCTTTCAAGATCAAAGACCATTTGAGACGCTTGGCGTAATCGTCCCACAGCATTTTCTCTGCGCCTGCCTTCATGCGACCGACCGCAGCTATGGTGATATTCATCGGGCGACCTTCTGGCCGTTAGGCCACTTTGCCGGGCTGGGGTATCTCATCTCCCCAAATCTTCTCCAGGCCGTAAAATTCCCGAATTTCAGGACGGAACAAATGAACAATAATATCCCCGCCATCAATCAGCAGCCAATCATTTTGTTGAGTGCCTTCAAGGGGGATGTCCCTATTTCCGGTCGATTTTAAACTTTGACGGAGATGGCTCGCCATTGTCGCAATATGTCTTTGCGACGTGCCTGAAGCGATTACCATGTAGTCGGCAAAACTTGTTTTGCCCGCGAGATTGATAACGACGACATCTAAAGCCTTATCGTCATCGAGGGACGCCTGAGCAATTTTTAAAAGTTTTCTGGATGCTGCTAACGAGCTTCCTTTTGCTTTTGCCTTGCGGGACGCCTTAGCTTTACGAGGAATGGTGTGCGTCTCCTTTGCTGTATCTATTAACGTCATTAGTACAATTTAACCGCGCCGATTCCGGCACGAACCCGCGTTGCGGAAATCGCATCCGGTTTGATATTGAGAAAGGCCCAAGCAGGTGCCTGCATTGCACTTAAGCGGTGAGCCCGGCTCTCAGCCACGCGATAGCGTGCAAACCGGCGCGCTGCAAATCCCGCCAACGCCCGATTAGTGTAAGTGGGCCTCGTAAAAATCGCAATGGGAACGCTCTTAAAAATGCTCTGCCAAGCTTTCCAATTCGGGATTTGCATGAGATTATCAGCGCCCATAAGCCAGACAAACCGGGCCTTTGGGAAGTTTTGTTTAAGTTTCGCCAAAGTTTCAGCCGTATAGGTCGTGCCGAGCTCAATTTCAATATCGGTGACCCGAATTCGGCGATCTTGGGCAACATTCTCCGCAGATTCGATTCTGGTTTTGAGGTTTACCATATTGTCCGAGGACTTAAGCGGGTTTTGCGGCGAGACCATCCACCAAATCTCATCGAGTTGCAAAAGCTGCAAAGCCTGCTTGCTGATATGGAGATGACCCCGGTGCGCTGGATTGAAAGATCCTCCCAGAATACCGATGCGCTTATTCGCAAATGTCTCGCTATTGCTCAATGAAAAGTACTCTTATGGCCGGATTTGGCCGGTGCCGCGGACGACATATTTGAAGGTGGTGAGCTGCTCGACGCCGACGGGGCCGCGGGCGTGCATTTTGCCGGTCGAGATGCCGATCTCCGCACCCATGCCAAACTCGCCGCCATCGGCAAACTGGGTCGAGGCATTATGAACGGCGATTGCACTATTAATGCCGTTGAGGAAAATCTCCGCTGTTGTTGCATCATCGGTGATAATCGCATCTGTATGGTCAGTGCCGTGGCGATTGACGTGATCAATGGCTTCTTGAACGCCGCCGACTTGGCGCACAGAAATAATGGAATCGAGATATTCCGTGTCCCAATCTTCCTCTGTGGCTGCAATCACGCGGTTATCAAACGCACGGGTTTCATCATCGCCACGAATTTCACAGCCGGCGTCATCAAGCGCGTCCAAAATTGCGGGAAGGTGGGTTGCAACTGCGTCGCGATCAATTAATAAAGTTTCCGTAGCGCCGCAAATCCCGGTTCGGCGCATCTTGGCATTGACCACTATCTCCTTTGCCATCACTGGATTTGACGCGGCGTTTACATAGGTATGGCAGATGCCCTCAAGATGAGCGAAGACAGGCACTTTGGCCTCGGTCTGCACACGCTCAACCAAAGAGCGTCCACCGCGCGGCACAATCACATCGATGTAGTCGGTCATGATTAGCATCTCGCCGACGGCAGCCCGATCAGTTGTCGGCACCATCTGTATGGCGGCTTCGGGCAAATTGGCAGCTTTCAGGCCGACTTTCATGCATTCGAGAATCGCCGTCGATGAATTATAGCTTTCTGAGCCGCACCGCAAAATCGATGCATTGCCGGATTTGAGGCACAGCCCACCCGCATCCGCTGTCACATTAGGGCGCGATTCGTATATCACGCCAATGACCCCAAGCGGCACGCGAACCCGCGAGATAGCCAATCCGTTAGGGCGATCCCAGCTATCCATCACACTGCCGACCGGATCATCAAGTTTGGCTATGGCTTCTAGTCCAGCTGCGGTTCCTTCAACGCGCTCTTCATTGAGTTCCAAGCGGTCGAGCATGGCGGCGGTCAGGCCTTTTTTTGCGCCGCCCTCCATATCGATTTCATTGGCAGCCAGGATGTCTTTCGAACGATCTCGCATAGAGGCTGCCGCTTCATTAAGGGCACGGTTTTTGGCATCGGCAGGCGCGTTGACGAGCGCTTGAGCGGCATCTTTAGCCGCCTTGCCAATTTCCTGCATAATCTCTTTTACATCTTCACTTTCTGTACTTGACATCGTCCTTAGTCCTAGTTCATGACCAGATCATCGCGGTGGATCATCTCGTCGCGGCCACGGTAGCCCAGAAGTTCCAAAATATCACCGGTTTTGTGTCCCATGATGAGTTTTGCATCTTTAGAAGAATAGGCGATCAGCCCGCGGCCAATTTCGTGTCCGCTCGCCGTTACAATTGCAATCGCCTCACCGCGTTCAAAATCACCACTGATATCAGCGACGCCTGCCGGTAATAG
>CAJXJM010000107.1 GCA_913054205.1 uncultured Rhodospirillaceae bacterium | reverse complement strand
CGAGCGCGGTTATCGGATTTGACCGACGTCGGTTACCCGTTTGGGAAATTGTCGTTCGGCTACTATTGGGACTGTCGATCCTCATTACCGATCCGTTCATCCATTGGAGCGCCACCTTGGTTGCCATCGCCTTCTTGGCTTGGCACTTTTTGGCTTTCCGGCAGCAGGCAGGGGCGGAGACTACCGCTTCCTAGAACATTAAGCTGGACCCCAGGGACTTTTGATCAAGTCCGGGGTGACGATTAGCTGTCGTCAGATGCTCCAAGAAAAAACTCTCTAAAAAGACTTGTCGGCCACTCATAAACTATGGGTGCCACCCCTCCCCGTCATGCGCGGACTTGATCCGCGTACCGGATATTCTCACCGCTGCGTGTGCTGCGTGAATATCGGGCGACATCAGTCTTGACGCCTCATCGAAAAAGACGTCGTTCAGGTTTCTCTATAAAAGGGAGGTCTGCTCAGTGGACGTTAAGCGGATGGAGGTCGTTTTGGATGGTCATGGCACAGGCCAGATCATATTCCGAGGCCGAGCCGATCTGTTCACCGTCGGCTGCATAAATGCCAAAGATGTTTTCACCGTCCTGCAGGACCGGTTTGATATACGCAATTTCATCCAATCCAAGATAAATGAACTCACCAACAGAGGGATCGCTATTCAATTCGATCGCGGCATTGTCTGCGATTGGATCATCATACTGTGTCATTCTGGTACCTTTAAATTTGAACGCCTAATCGGCATCCACGTCGATCATCTTGGTGCTGGTTTTAGCACTTGATTGAACTTTCTCAATCTTAATCTTGCGAACCTCTGGCTCCGGTATCGGCCGCATCAACTCTATATGCAGCAAACCATCTTCAAGGCGCGCGGTTTGAACCTCAATTCCCTCTGCCAGCACAAAACTCCGCTGAAACTGGCGCTCGGCTATGCCGCGGTGGAGATATATACGATCAGGCTCATTTTCAGAATTCCGGCCGCGGATAACCAATTGATTGTCCTCGGTTGTCACTTCCAGATCATCCATCAAAAAACCGGCAACGGCCAATGTGATGCGCAGATGTTCTTCGCTGACTTGTTCAATATTATAGGGAGGATAGCCTTCGGCAGAGGATTTTGCGACGCGATCAAGCACGCGTTCAAAATGATCAAATCCCAACAACAATGGGCTATCGAAAATGGGAAGACGAGACATCAAACCCCTCCTACAAAGCGAGTTTTGGCTTTTAAAGGCCCTTTTCGGCACCTTTCAGCCTATTTATCGGATATTTACCACGACAACACGTCCATCGGTAAAATGGTCCGAATACAGCCTAATTTGGCAGATTAAAGCGCTTCGTCAAGGGCAAGAGACTGAATTTCAGAGGGTCTGCCAGAACAGTTGTAATATCGACCGCTCGGATTGAGCGGCAATATTTAGCGCAGCAACGGACAATTGAGACCGGGTTTGAAGCGACAGAGCCTTCGCGGCTTCTTCGTTTAAATCGGTTTCGAGCAATTTCGCTTCGCCTTCTTCAAGCGCGTTTATCAGCTTGTCATTAAATTCTTCGCGAATGGAAAGCGCACTCGCTTGCGTACCGAGACTTTCGGCGGTGGAGCGCACTTGACCTTGCCAGACTCATGGTCCCTTAATCTAAGGCCAGCGTCGCGGAACCAACTCAAAGAAATTTTGCGAGAATGGCCAGGTGCCGTGTTTTGAGTTTGTCGATTGCTTTTTGAAATTGAGCGACAATATGGTCTGGTATTTCCTTATTAAAGGCAAAATACTGATGACTATTTTTTAATACATAGGCCACTTCAAATTCATCTAAATTGTAGTTTTCATCCTTTAACGCGCCCATTAAATTGTCCCAGCCCTTGGCTGCCAATTGAATGCGATCTCGTTTTAGCATCCGAACCAACGGCTTCATGGAACTGACGCGTAGCAGCTCAGTTTTAGGGACTCCTGCGTTAAGTAAAAGATGCTCGCCGATATCTTTAATAATCGAACCGATGCGATAATTTCTTGCATCTTCAATCGTTTTAATTCGGATTTTCGAAGCGCGTCGGGCGAGAAGAACAACTTTATTTGTTTTAATAGGCCCCGCCCATTTGAATCCTAGGGCATCTCTTTTTTCAGTCTTCGTTGTACTGAATAATACGGTGCCGGGCTTGGTCTGAAGGTAGAGATATCCGCGCGCCCACGGCAAAATTTCGATTGAAAGATTTTTCTGTCCAAGTTCCTGCCAAATGAGAGACAATAATTCGGGGGCAATGCCACTAATTTTTCCGTTTTTCTTAAAATTAGATGGCGGGTTTTCCTCAGTAATGAATTGGAGATCTTTTAGTTCTATCTCCGCCCACGCCTGTTGGGAAGGCGCAATGAAAAAGATCGAAGAGAAGGAAATAATAAAGATGGTTCTGACTAAAATTGCTTTTATCACGGGGCTTTATCCAATTTTTTTCAGCTGGGCGTCACACATAGGCGATGCCCTGTTGTTTAAACCAATATGGGGACGACTCCCCAATTTTCAAGATTAAGCTGAAGATAGCTAGACAAAAGGCTGTGGTTCAATCTCCGGAATATGAACTGTGCGGACAGCGAATTTGGCAACGCCATCAGATTCCATCTTCTTGATGGTTCTGGACATTGATTCCGGCGTTGTCAGATATTGGGGTTTTGTAGATTCGGAAGATGCCAAAGATGCACTTTGTTTTATTTTTCGATAGACCTATTGAAAAATTATCCAAACACGCTTATTCTGGAAACCAGCAATTAACAGGGAGAAGGCGATGGCAGAAGAATTTAATCCCGAAGAGGTGAAAAAGGCCTGCGAAAGCTACGTCAAAAAGAAAGGCGCGTTAGCGTTTGGCTTGGCCAATGTCGAAACCTTGGAACGCATTGCGCCGCCGGGCTGTGGGCCTCTGTCGATGCTCCCCAAAACAAAATCAGTGTTATGCGTTGGCGTTGGCGGGGGCACCCGTGGTTCTTGGGCTGCTGATGCCAAAACGCTCGCCTATATCGGCGACACCGAAACAATGGCTTATCGCATTGCCTACGGTCTCGCTTTTTATATCGAGGCAAAATTTGGCTATCGTTCGATTTTTGTGCCGCCGGACATGAACCCGGAAAAAGGCGCGCGGGTCCCCATGCAAAGCCTCAAACTGCATGCCGAAGTCGCCGGTATTGGCGCGCGCTCGATGGCGGGCGATATCTTGCTGCATCCCGAATTTGGCATGATGTATTACGCCTCTGTCTTTACCGAAATGGAATTGCCGCCAGACGAGCCGATGGCCGATAACCCCTGCCCGCATCCGTCTTGTGTCACACTCTACGAGCAATCCGGCCAAACACCCTGCATGCGTTTTTGTCCGGTCGAATGTCTAAGCGGTTCTATCGGCGAGGACGGCAAAGTCGAAGAAATGAATTTCGATGCTCATGCCTGCGCCGAGATGTCTCAACAATATGAGGCGATCCCGAGCGTTCTCCTCGACACGCTAGATGCCAAGGACCCGATTGAGCGCGGCATGGCTTTGCACGGGCCTGAAAATCAGGTGATCTGGTACAAGCTGTCGATTGGCGCCGGTGAATTACTGTCGCTATGTTACGAATGCATGCGCGTCTGTCCGATCACTCAGACAGCGCCAATGGCTAACCCGGTCGCCCGCGGCGCCGGCATGCGGCAAAAAGTTGTCGAAGCTGAAGCCGCGGCTCGTGTTGAACACGAAGCTGAACAAAATGGCGTTAAAGGGGGATAATATGGCTTACGGCGTCACGCAGCAAATGATCGACACCTACGGCGAGACGGTCTTCAAGCTCAGCCTCAACAAACAGACACGGCGCGGCGACGCCGTCCGACTGTTGGATTTTGAAGCCATCGAGGCTGCCAGGGCCGAAACCGGATTAACCGACGAAGAGATTGCCGAACGGATTGGATTGCTACCGGAGCAGGTTAGCGTTGTCCGCGTCTTTACCGAACGCAAACACCATAAAATTGATCAGCACCGGCGGATTTTTCATCTTGGCGGCGGCAAAAGATGGAAAAAAGAAGAATATAGCAACCCGGTAGAAAGGCTGCACATTCGAAAGGAAGCAATGATGATCAGGGAAGCCCTTAATTTTAATCCGGAACTCGCCCAGCGTTATATTGAGAAAGGCTATTGGATCAATGAAACGCTGAACGGCTATCTCTTGGAACACGCCATTAACACGCCGGATGCAACAGCGATCATTCATCCGGGCGGCGACCTCACTTACAAAGAATTTAAAACTCAAGTTGATCAATTGACCATCGGCCTGATGGAACTTGGTTTGGGAAAAAGCGATATTGTTGCGGTTCAGCTGCCCAACATTTTGGATTTCATTGTCAGCTATTTTGCCATCACCGCTTTTGGCGGCGTCATGCAAACCATCCATATGCCCTATCGGGATGCCGATATTGAATTTCTGCTTGGCCATTCCAAGGCCCGCGCCGTCATTTGTCTGCCGGCCTTTAAAGAATTTCCAACGGCCGACGTCATGCTTGGCATGAAAGAGAAACTCGGCTCACTCGAGCATGTCATCACCATTGGCAATAACGCTTCCGAGGGAGCTGTGGCGCTTGAAAGTTTGAAAATCGAGGGCGAGCCGAACATCGGCAATCCACCGGTTGGCTCTGATCCATTTTTATTGCTCTATACCTCTGGCACGACCTCTAACCCAAAAGGCGTTCCATTGACCTATCAGAACATGATCGGCAATGCCCGGCTCAGCGTGCCGGAGTTTCACATGACGGCATCGGACCGGAATATTTCCGCGGCACCGTTCAGTCACCTCTATGGACTTTATAATTTTCATGTCGCGCTCTGCGCCGGTGCAACGAATATTCTCTTGCCTGCGTTCTCACCACCGGACCTCGCGAGGACGATCGAAGAGACAAAAGCAACCACGGTGTTTTTAGGTCCGCCTCACGCCGCCTCGATGATCAATGCCGGCCTCATGGAGGCACATGATTTCTCCTCTGTTCGGTTTTCCATGTTTTCAGGTTCCGCCTGTCCGCCGCAATTGTTGGAAACCTATCGATCCAATATACCGGGGACGAAAATTGGTCAGCTCTGGGGCATGACAGAAACCGCCGGTGCGACTTATTGCCGGGATGATGGCGCCGAAGACATCCCGCTTCGCTCCGCCGGGCCCGCCGCGCCGGGCAATGAGGTGCGTATTGTGTCTGGCGAAGACGGTGCGCCGTTACCAGCCGGCACCGAAGGCGATCTACAGGTGCGAGGCAGCTCTGTCTTCCCAGGCTATCTCGATAACCCCGAAGCAAATGCTGATGCATTTACCGAAGATGGTTGGTTCAAATCCGGCGACCTCGCGATCATCGACGATGATGGCAATTTGACACTTACCGGACGAACCAAAGATGTCATCAGCCGCGGCGGCGTTAAGTTCAATCCAGCCGATATTGAAGATTTAATCATCCAACATCCGAAAGTCGAGCAAGCTGCAATGGTGCCGATGCCGGATCCTGTATTGGGTGAGAAAGCTTGCTGTTTTGTCACCCTTCTCGGCGAAGAAAAGGTCACCCTCGATGAACTCTGCTCACTATTAGATGACAAAAAAATATCCAAAAATAAATGGCCGGAACGCCTTGAAATCATTGATGAAATGCCGTTAACACCAACACGAAAAGTCATCAAACGCAGACTGATCGAGAAGCTATAAGCGGACAAATGTGATGCCCGATGGCCACCTGACAAAGCAGGCAAGAAAAAAAGAAAAGTATGAACGACGACAAACTGAAGTCATCGATGCCGCGGCTTCAGTGTTTGCTGAAAAAGGCTATCACGGCGCCTCAACGGGTGACATTGCGGCCAAACTCGGCATCGCGCAAAGCAGCCTTTACTATTACTTTAAATCAAAAGATGAAGCTCTCGAGACGGTGTGCCTGAAAAGTACCAAGGGTTATGTCGAGCGGCTTCAAGCCATAGTCAGGAGCCCTAAATCCACCGATGATAAATTACGAGAGGCCATTTTAAACCATATACAGCCGATTAAGACGATTCCGAATTATTTCCGCACCTTTATCGGTGAGTTAAGATATTTACCGATCGGTCGCCGTAAAAAGCTCAGCAAAATGATCACTGAATATAACGCTCTGTTTGAAAAAGTTCTGACCGATGGGGTCGCTGAAAAAATCTATAAAAAATCACTCGATTGCCATTTATCGATGCTTCTTCTGATATCGCAGTGCAATATGTCGATTTTCTGGATCAATGATCCCCACGGATACGATATAGATACAATAGCCGCCTCCATCGCCGATAATTTTTTACTCGGGGCGACGATAAGAAACACGTAATCGCATACAAGACTTGGCGAACCTCCTAATTTCGCCGTATAGTATGCGTCACTGAATTGATTGGGTTGAATTTTCACAGGCTAAAATGGAGATTAAAAATGCGCACCTTCCTGTTGATGTTATTTATGACATTTGTATTTGTTGCCCCCTCCACACTCTTTGCGGCGGAAAAAATGGAAAAATCGGTGACAGACAAAGCCGTTACACTGGTCAAGGAAAATCCAGGATCAACCGTCGGTATCGCAGCCTGCGGTGTCGCCATAGCCTTTTTCCCACCGGCGCTTCTTATTTGTGGTGGTACGATAGTAGCTGGCGCGGGTGTTGATCAAGTCAGCAAATAACCGGCTAATTATTTAGGTAAAATGTCGGTGACTCCCGTCACCGGCCTTTTTATATGGCTGCTCAAACAAAAGCTGATTTAAAAAAATTATAAAGAAATCACTTTGTCGGATAAATATATACCCGTCGGCAAGGCTCTCATATTCATAACCATCATGTTGGGGTGCCTGAACATGTTCGGGCCAATCGGCATCGATATGTTTCTGGCGGGCGTACCCAATATCGCCGAAGCGCTAAATACCACAAACAACCGAGTAATCGCTTCAATTTCGACGCTGATGCTTGGCAATGCTTTTGGCCAACTTGTCTTAGGCCCGCTCTCTGATCGTTTGGGGCGAAAGCCAGCGATATTGATCACACTTTTTATTTTTACCGGCTCTGCCTTTGCCTCCGGCCTCTCACCTACAATCGAACATTTAATTTTTTGGCGATTTATCCAAGGTATCGCGATTTCAAGCGGGCGCATTTTGGCGGCCTCGGTAGCGCGAGATTTATTTGAGCGCGAACGTCTCGGCAAAATGATGGCAGATATATTATTTGTGACGGCGATCTCAACGGTTATATTTCCAGTCCTCGGCGGCCAATTGGCAGAACATTTTCCTTGGCAATGGTTATTTTGGACAATGGTTATTTTCGGCAGCATCGTGTTTGTGCTGTTTGCGGTGTTTTGCAAGGAAACCATTCGAGAATTAAATCCGAGAGCCCTCAGACCGAGCTATCTCCTAATCACGTGGCTGGAGACTCTCCGGCATCCGGTGTTTTTGAAATATGTAATGTGTAGCTCATGCGTTATGGCGGGATTTGCCGCTTTCTTAGCGACATCGACGACGGTGCTGCGCGGAGCCTTTGGAGTCAGCGCAGAATCCTATGGTGTTTTATTTTCTGTGGTCGCGTTCTTTTTCCTCATAGCGACATTTGTCAGTGGCCGCATTATCCTAAAAATCGGCCAGCATCGCCTCATTGCCATTGGCGTGCTGTTTGCCTTGTTGGGCGGTGTGGTTATGGCTTTGTTGGCCGTTATGGAAATCCGTGAGCCTTTGGCGGTAATCCTTCCAATGGCTGTTTATGTGATGGGGCTGGGAATGGTTTTCCCTCAGACAAACGCGCTCGCTCTTCAGCCTTTCCCAACCACCGCCGGAACAGCGGCCTCCCTGATGGGATTTATCACTAATTTGGTTGCGGCAG
>CAJXJM010000106.1 GCA_913054205.1 uncultured Rhodospirillaceae bacterium | reverse complement strand
ATTTTGTAAATTGCATCAGCGAATTGAGGCTGCTTGCCGACGAACGCGGAGTCGAGGTTATTCAAAATGTTTCGCCGGATGAGCTACCGCGTCTCCGCGCCGATCAAAAATTATTTAGAGATGCTTTCAATCATCTCCTAGTCAACGCAGCCAATTACAATAAAAAAGGCGGCAAAGTTGAAATTTCTACTCAGGAACTGCCGGACGGGTTAATTCGGTTTACCGTAAAGGATAATGGTCAAGGAATCTCGCGTGATCGGAAATCGGGCATATTTGCACCGTTTGAACGGCTAGGCCAAGAGGCCGGAAATATTGCTGGAACAGGTGTTGGTCGTTGCGTAACAAAATATTATATCGAGCAGATGAACGGTCGTATTGATTTTTTGAGTACCGCTGGCGAAGGCAGTTCGTTTTGGATAGATATTCCGCTTGCCGATTCCGAGCGCATTGCGTCTCGCGAAAAAACGCTGGACGCTTAATACGCTGCCCATAATCGACCCGCTTTAACGCTTTATCACAAAATCTATAGCCTGTAAGCTAAATCAAAATAGATTGGCTAAGGAGGCTGACTTGCGTTTCGGCATGCAATTTTTTCCGGATATTCGGGAAGATGTGAAATCACCTGTTCAATACTATGAAGAGGTGATGCATCTTGTTGGCCTGTGCGATGAATATGGCTATTCGCACGTGCGCACGGTTGAGCACTACTTTCATCATTGGGGTGGTTACAGCTCGAACCCCATTGTCTTTTTGACAGCAGCTTCGCAACACACCAAGAAGGCACGTTTGATCACGGGTGCGGTGTTGCCGGCGTTTAATAGCCCGCTCAAACTTGCGAGCGATTTAGGGATGCTCGACGCTTTTTCGGATGGCCGGTTGGATGTCGGCTTTGCCCGCGCCTTTCTACCGCAAGAGTTCCGCCATTTTGAAGTTGATATTGACGAAAGCGTTGAGCGCTTTGAGGAAGGAATATCGCAGGTACAATTGTTGATGGAGCAAGAAAACGTCACTTCCGAAGGCCGCTTCCACAGTTTTAAAGATGTCACGACGCTGCCGCGCCCGACCCAACAGCCGCGCCCGAATTTTTATATTGCTGCAGTCGGCACGCCCGCCTCGTTTGAGCGCGCAGGCAAGATGGGACATTGGTTGATGGCAATCCCAGGTGTGGGCTCTGATCCCATTGCGTTGTTGGATACCTACCGTGCGGCCTGGGCGAAGGCTGGTCATGCGGGAAAGCCAAAAATTATGATGGCGGTATTTATGCTCTGCCATGAAGACCACGATGAAGCAATGCGGATTGCAAAGCCGCGGGTCGAAGGTCATTTTGCTGCCATCGCTGATGCGATGATGGAGTACCGAGATGGCTCGCCTTCGGATGCTTATAAAAACTATGACAAGATGCGGGAAAAGATTTCGGCGCAAACATTGGAAAGCCAGATCGAAGCTGGCGCCGCCTATATCGGAACGCCATCCGAAATTATTGAACAATTGCATGCTTTTGACGCGGCCTGCGGCGGCTGTGATGAGCTGTCTCTACAGGTGAATCCATTTGGCATGGATGTCGAAGTAGCAGAGGCTTCTGTAAGATTATTCGGTGAGAAGGTTATGCCGCACTTTAAGGAATAGAGGTTATGAAAGAATTTCTCGAAGATATTCAAAAAAACGATCTGGCCCCGCTCTGGGAGATGTATGAAAACATCGTTGTCGATGAGCCTAATCGGGCAGAGCCGTCGGTTATATGGAAATGGGATGAGATGGTGCCGCTGATTGAGAAATCGGCCGAGCTTGTGCAAGGTAAAAATGCAGACCACCGCGTCTTGATGCTCAAAAATCCCCATCTCGACGGTAAAATAGCAACAACCACAAACATCATTGCAGCCTATCAATGTGTGTTGCCGGGCGAGAAAACCTCGCCGCACCGCCATACACCCGCCGCCACCCGCGTGATATTAGAAGGAGCCGGCGGCGCCACCTTCGTCGATGGCAAACGATGTGACATGTTTGACGGCGATCTCATCATCACGCCGAACTGGACGTGGCATTGCCATGAAAACGATACCGACAGCCGCGCCATTTGGTTGGATGTCTTGGATGTTCCGTTGCTCGGCTCGTTTGATGCCATCTTCGGCGAAATGAAGATGGGGCCGGAGAATCGTTTTCCGGAAAACGCTTCAACTCTTTCTGACGACGTGTATGAAAAAGCCGGCCTTGCCCCAGCTACCGGTTTGGCGAATGTTCACCATTCGCCGCGCCTCCGCTATGCCTGGCAAGATGTGCTGGCTGCTTTGGATAAGGCGCCAGTGGATGACGTTGGCAGGCGCACAGTTCATTATACAAATCCATTGAACGGTGATGAAATTCTGCCAACTCACGATTCTCATGTGGTGGCATTGGCAAAAGGCAAAACAACGCCGAAATCGCGTTTTATGGCCAACGCGGTTTGTGTGGTGTTGGAAGGTGAGGGCACCAGCCAAATTGGCGAGGTCACGCATGAGTGGGGACCAAAGGACATCTTCACCACCCCGCATTGGACCTGGGCCACGCACACCGCTTTGACAGATCGCGCCATTGTGGTCGTCATCTCAGATAAACAAGTGATGGAAAAGCTCAACTTGTACCGCGAAGAACTCGCCTAAATAATTAAGTGACAGTCACTTATTTACATCAATTCACATCTTCCTTAATTAAGTGACAGTCACTTAATTAAGGATTAGACCATTTTGCATGATTTCTAACTCTCAAAACCCCATTTTGATCGTTGCCGGGCCAACGGCGAGTGGTAAGTCGGGCTTGGCTCTTGCCGCCGCCGATAAATATGACGGCGTCATCATCAATTGTGATTCCATGCAATTGTACGCTGAGTTGCGATTGATTACTGCCCGCCCGTTAGAAGAGGATGAGGCGAAAGCGTCGCATAAATTATATGGCGTGATGCCAGCCGCTGAAGCCTGTTCCGCCGGTATCTGGCGGGATCTTGCCGTGTCCGAGATTGAAGCCTGTTGGCGTGCTGGAAAACTACCCATCATCACCGGTGGCACCGGGCTTTATATCAAAGCGCTGATGGAGGGGCTTTCGGAAATTCCAGACATTCCGGAAGAAATTAGAGAAGAAGTTATGGCAAGGCGTGAAGAAATAGGCGCCGAGGCTTTTCATCAAGAACTCGCCGAATTTGATCCTAAATCTGCCGAGCGCCTCAACCCAACAGATAGCCAGCGCATGATTCGTGCTTATGAAGTCCATCTCGCAACGGAGCGGAGCCTGACCGATTGGCATCAGGACGCGCCGACCACTCCGCCGCTTAAAGCCAACTACCAAACGGTTATTTTCGAACCGCCTCGGGAAGAACTTTATGCGAAATGCGAAGCGCGGTTTGATTGGATGATCGCAAATGGCGCGCTTGAAGAAGTGCGGGCGCTCATGGCGTTGAACCTTGATCCCAATTTGCCGGCAATGAAGGCTCTCGGCGTGCCGGAATTGATCGCATATTTGCAGGATGAATTAGCGCTGGAAGACGCGGTAAAAGCTGCAAAACAAGCAACTCGGCGCTATGCAAAACGCCAAATGACGTGGTTTCGCAACCAAATAGTTCAAAATCATAGGGTAAATGCGCAATATTCGGAAAGATTACTGCCTGAAATCTTTTCAAAAATTGTTATTTAAGTGTTGACGCGAAATAGCTAAAGGTATAGTTTCCGCCGGAATCGCGCCACAGAGGCCGTCCTTCCCGGAAAGATTTTGGGTTAATGGGGTGGTTCGGGTGGCGTTCTGTATTTTTCAGACTTATGAATTTTAATGAAATAGTGCCGTTTGGCGCGACTTTGGAGACGGAAAATGTCGAGTAACCGGATTACAGGCGGAGAGATCATTCTGAAAGCTTTGGCGGATCAGGGTGTGGAAGTCGTGTTTGGCTATCCCGGTGGTGTGACGCTTCCGCTTTATAACGACCTCCACAAACAAAATAGTCTGCGCCATATCCTGGTTGGCCATGAACAAGGCGGGGTTCATGCCGCCGAAGGTTATGCCCGCTCAACCGGCAAAACCGGTGTGGCGATGGCAACGTCTGGCCCCGGCGCAACCAATACCGTGACGGGCCTGGTTGATGCGTTGATGGATAGTATTCCGATTGTGTGCCTGACAGGTCAGGTAACAAGCGCTTTGATTGGCAACGATGCGTTCCAAGAAGCTGATACGACTGGCATTACCCGCCCGGCGACCAAACATAATTATCTGGTCAAATCGACGGATGATCTTGCCTATATTTTACATGAGGCGTTTTACATTGCTTCGCACGGTCGTCCAGGCCCTGTTTTGGTTGATATTCCAAAAGATATCATCATGGGCTATGGCGATTATGTCGGCCCGGAAGGTATTGCGCCTAGAAATTACAAGCCGCAGATAAATGGTGACCGTGATTTGATTGAAGCCGCCGTTGATTTGGTGGCCTCTGCCGAGCGTCCGATCATCTATGCGGGCGGCGGTGTCATCAATTCCGGCCCTGAAGCTTCAGCATTGCTGCAAAAGCTCGTTAAAATGACAGGCTTTCCCTGCACCACGACGCTGATGGCGCTGGGTGCGTACCCAACAACCGATAAACAGTTTATTGGTATGCCCGGTATGCACGGTACATACGAAGCCAATCTCGCGATGCATGATTGTGATGTTATGTTTAATATCGGTGCGCGCTTTGATGACCGGGTGACCGGCAATACGGCTGCGTTCTCACCGAACTCGCAAAAAATTCATGTCGATATAGATCCTTCATCAATCAACAAAAACATTACTGTTGATTTGGCGATCATTGCCGATGCGACCAGCTTTTTGACCGACTTCATAACGGTCTGGAATGAGAAACAGCCGAAAGTAAACCACTCGGCGGTTGAAGATTGGTGGAAGATCATCGAGACATGGCGTTCCGTTGAATGTCTCAACTTTGAGCAAGACAAGGATGAGGTCATCAAGCCTCAATATGCCTTGTCGCGCCTAAGCGAGATATTGAGCGGCACCGATTATTACATCACGACCGATGTCGGGCAGCATCAAATGTGGGCCGCTCAATATATTCAGTTCGACGAGCCCAACCGCTGGATGACATCTGGTGGCCTTGGCACGATGGGCTATGGCGTGCCGTCTGCAATGGGCGTTCAGGTCGCACATCCGGACTCTTCCGTTGTTTGTGTAACCTCCGAAGGTTCAGTGATGATGAATATTCAGGAATTGCTGACCATCTCCAAGGAACGCTTGCCGGTTAAAATCTTGAACCTCAACAACAAGGTGTTGGGCATGATCCGCCAGTGGCAGGAATTGTTCTATGAAAACAACGAGTCTCAATGTGATCTGAGCAATGGCCCAGACTTCATAAAGCTCGCTGAATCCATGGGATTCACTGCGTTTAGCTGTGCTAAAGCCGAAGATGTTGACGCCTCAATTAAAGAGATGCTGGAGACAGACGGGCCTGTATTCTTGAACATGGCGACGGATCGCATGGAAAATGTGTTCCCAATGATCCCTTCAGGTGCCGCGCATAATGATATTGTCCTACATCCTGATCAAAAGCCGGTAACGGTTGATAGCAAAGATAAAGTAACGGCCTAGAGCAGGCGGAGTAATTAACGTGAATAATATGTTTAACAATACTGTCCAGGATCACACTTTTTCGATCCTGGTGGAAAACGAGCCCGGTGTGCTGGCGCGCGTCATCGGACTTTTATCAGGCCGTGGCTATAATATCGACAGCCTGACCGTTGCCGAAGTTGACGATGAAGTTGGGCTTTCCAAGATCACCATTGTTAGTTCCGGCACGCAAATGGTGCTCGAACAAATTCGTGCCCAACTCGAGCGATTGGTGCCGGTGCGCACTGTTTCTGATTTAACCGTCGATGGTCCTTCCGTAGAACGCGAGCTCGCCTTGATAAAAGTCGCCGGTGAAGGTGATTTTCGGGTTGAATCTTTGAGAATCGCCGATATATTCCGGGCACACGTCGTCGACAGCACGAACAACTCTTTTATTTTCGAGATTGTCGGCAGCACAGATAAGCTGGACGCTTTCATCGAACTAATGAAGCCGCTCGGATTGGTGGACTTATCGCGCACAGGCGTGGTTGCCATCGCGCGCGGTCCAGAATCAATTTGAACTAAATTTGACTAACTGAATTAAACGTAATTGTAGGGATATAAACCATGCGTGTTTTTTATGATCGTGACGCTGACGTCAATTTGATCAAAACTAAAAAAGTTGCCATCGTTGGATATGGTAGCCAGGGCCATGCCCATACTCTGAACTTAAGGGATAGCGGCGTTAAAGAAATTGCTGTCGCGCTGCGTCAGGGGTCCGGCTCTATTGCCAAAGCCGAAGCGGAAGGCATTAAAGTCATGTCATCAGCCGAGGCTGCTGCTTGGGCTGACGTCCTGATGATTTTGGCACCGGATGAAATTCAAGCCGATCTTTATGCCGCTGAAATCCATGACAATCTGAAACCAGGTTCGGCGATTGCTTTCGCCCATGGCTTGTCCATTCACTTTGGTCTCATCACACCGCCAGAGGATGTTGACGTTTTTATGATCGCGCCGAAAGGTCCGGGTCATACGGTGCGCGGCGAATTTGCCCGCGGTGCCGGTGTGCCGTGTCTGGTAGCGGTTCATCAGGACGCGAGTGGCGCGGCGCTTGATTTGGCGCTGTCCTATGGTTCTGCCATCGGTGGCGGTCGCTCCGGTATCATCGAAACGTCTTTCAGAGAAGAATGTGAAACCGATCTATTCGGTGAGCAAACCGTTCTTTGCGGTGGCCTGACCTCGCTGATCACTGCCGCGTGGGAAACTTTGGTTGAAGCCGGCTATGCGCCCGAAATGGCTTATTTCGAATGCCTGCACGAAGTGAAGCTGATTGTCGATCTGATGTATGAAGGCGGTATCGCCAATATGCGTTATTCGATCTCCAACACGGCAGAATTTGGTGACTATGTCTCTGGCCCACGCATTATCGATGCCAGTGTTAAAGAGCGCATGAAAGAAGTGCTCGAAGACATTCAATCCGGCAAGTTCGTTCAGGACTGGATGATGGAAAACAAAGTTGGTGCGCCGCGCTTTAAAGCCATGCGCCGCCGCGCCGCTGAACATGACATCGAAAAAGTCGGACAAAACCTCCGCGACATGATGCCATGGATCACCGATAACGCTTTGGTCGATAAAGCCAAAAACTAATTCGATCCTAGAAGAATTAAAATTAAGGGCGGCCTAAGGGTCGCCTTTTATTATTATCACCCTCTCCCTAACCCTCCCCCATCAAGGGGGAGGGGATAAGACCGAAAAATGGGCCAACCTTTTACTCCCTCTCCCCTCGTGGGAGAGGGCCGGGGCGAGGGGGATTCTTCTTCGTGTTCTTCGTGGTTCATTAATTCCTTTCTGCTAATCTCCAGCGATGATCGATATTACATCCACCATCAGCCTGTCCGAAGACGAGATCGAGGAGCACTTCATTCGCTCGCCGGGCTCTGGCGGCCAGAAAGTCAACAAAACTGCAACAGCAGTGCAATTGCGGTTTAACGCTCGCAATAGCCCTTCAATTTCTAATGCTGTGTTTTTCAGGTTGAAACCTTTGGCCGGCAGGCGCATGACCAAAGACGGGATTATCGTGATTGAGGCGCACCGGTATGCGGCACAGGAACGCAATCGCCAGGATGCTTTGGACCGCTTGGTCGCGTTGATCCGTCAGGCTGCCTCGCCGCCAAAACCCCGCCGCAAAACCAAACCCAGCAGGGCCGCCAAACAGCGCCGCCTGGACGGCAAACGCCAGAAAAGCTCAATCAAAAAAGGCCGAGGTAGGGTCAGTCAATACGATTGACCAAATTAATC
>CAJXJM010000105.1 GCA_913054205.1 uncultured Rhodospirillaceae bacterium | reverse complement strand
CATGATCTTTTGTTAGAGCGCGGCCCCTTCGATGACGCCCATGAACGCACGATACTCGTCACCACTCAAATCGATGTGCTGGTATCTAAAAACTCCGGCGGCGCAATGGCGGCGAAACTTCAAGCTGCCAACGACCTCGGTATTCCGATTGTGATGATTGAACAGCCGGAGCCGCCGGAAGGCGAAGTCCTCACAACACTCGATCACACCCTCGGCTGGATCGAAGTCCGGCTCACATAAAGGGGACATCTTCTTGGCATGAGAATTAGGGGGACATGTAATTGTTACGTGTCCCCTTAATTCGGGAGGATACAAACCACAGAGAACACAGAGTTCACCGAGATTCCAAAGTCATCCTCCCCTCGATCCCCTCCTATCAAGGGAGGGGAAGAATAAAGTCGATCAGTTTCAAACATAAAACCCCTCTCCCCTCGTGGGAGAGGGCCGGGGTGAGGGGGTAAAATAATCTTTGGCTGAAAATATCAGATACGTTACACTTATTATCACCTGTACGGAAAAGTGTTGGTGTTGGTTTCGGTATAGGGTGAATAAAATGAGGACAGATTGATGTTCGCAGGCCAATTAGCACTCGTTGTCGCAGCCGTGTTTACCGGTGCCGCCCTCTAAATCAATATCGCGGAGCATCCTGCCCGCCTAATATTGGAAGACGGTGCTTTGTTGGCGCAATGGAAGCCGTCATACAAACGAGGCTTTGTGATGCAAGCGAGCCTTGCGGTAATTGGGTTTCTGCTTGGCTTTTTGGCATGGTATATGACAGGTATCTGGCAATGGGGTTTGGGAGCCGCCATCCTGGTCTGCAATTGGCCGTTCACGCTTGTTGCGATCATGCCTGTCAACAATCGATTGATGGCAATGCCGGTCGACTCTCCGACCGATGAATTACGCATTCTAATGTCCAAATGGATCCGATTTCACGCTGTAAGAAGTGCTCTAGGCGCAACTGCAACCATTATCTTTGTCTGGGCGATGAACTGACCCTGACAGACAACACCGTCGCTCTTTGGTTAAACTCCTACCTCGGTCTCAAGACATGCTTGTGGTCTTTGGCGTAGAGGCGGCTGTCGATGAAGTCGTCGTCACCGAAGACGTGGCCGACCATGATGAGGGCTGTACGGGTGATTTTGGCTTCACGGACTTTGGCGCGGATGTCTGAGAGCGTGCCGGATAAAATAAGCTGGTCCGGCCAGGTCACGCGGTAAACGACATAAACCGGGCAGTCTTCGCCGTAATGCGGGGTTAGATCTGCAATGACTTTCTTTAAATTCCGAACCGACAAGTGGATCGCGAGGGTTGCTGTCGAGGCGGCCAAGGACGCCAGTTCCTCACCGTCCGGCATGGAGGATGCTTTGCCGTCCGTGCGGGTAAGGATGATGGTTTGCGAAACTTCCGGCAAGGTGAGTTCGCGGTTGAGCACTGCGGCAGCGGCGGCAAAGGCTGGGACGCCGGGTGTGACGTCATATTCAATACCGAGCGCATCCAAACGCCGCATTTGTTCAGCAACCGCGCCATAAATAGAGGGATCGCCGGAGTGCACGCGCGCAACATCGAGGCCGTTGGTATGCGCCTCTTCCATCTTCTCAATGATCTGATCCAAATGCAGGGGCGCTGTATCAATCACCTCTGCGCCATCTGGAGCAGCGGCGACCACTTCTGCCGGCACCAGCGAGCCCGCATACAAACAGACCCGGCATTTTTTGATGAGGTTGAGACCACGCACGGTAATAAGATCGGGTGCACCTGGACCTGCGCCAATAAAATGAACGGTCATTAAAATTTTTCCTTTTTGTCGCCGTAGCCGCGCGGCGTGTAAACCGAGGTCTTACCAGTGCCACGTTCAAAAGCACGGGTCTCACTGCTGCCAATCAATACAAGCGTCAGCATGTCTACGAGATCGGCGTCCAACTCACCCAAGGTGATCACGTCCACGGTTTCTTCTTCGCGGCCGAGATTGCGGGCGAGCACGACTGGCGTTTCGGCAGGCCTTGAGGTTAATACAATGTCTCGGGCAATGCCCAATTGTTCGCGGCGCTTTTTCGACACCGGGTTATAGAGCGCGATGACAAAATCACCTTCAGCGGCGGCCTTCAAACGCTGTTCGATCACTTCCCACGGAGTGAGAAGATTAGAGAGCGAAATCGTACAGAAATCATGGCCCAAGGGTGCGCCGCTTTTGGCCGCTGCGGCTTGCAGCGCAGAAATGCCCGGCACGACATGGGTTTCAATTCGCTGCCAGCCATCGTTACCACACAGCTCAATCAGCTCGAACACCAAGCTCGCCATCGCATAGATGCCGGCATCACCACTAGATACCAGCGCGACTTCTTTGCCGGAGGCGGCGAGATTGAGCGCTTCAGCGACGCGGTCGCGTTCCTCGCCGAGCGCATAATCGTGGCGGATTTTACCCTCCATCAACGGCCCCAGCAGATCGAGATAAAGTTTGTAGCCAACAATATCCGTCGCGCGCGCGATCTCATTGGTTGCTTCGGGAGCCCGCCAATCATTGGTGCCGGGGCCGATACCGATTACTGAGAGCCGCCCGCAACCGCGCCCGACGGTGTCCGGATCGATGATCGCCGGCGACAGCGCCACCGCGCAAGTCATGCCATCCCGCTTTTGCTTGGGAACAATCAGTTCGGCATCTGGACCTGCCGCAGCCAAGGCAGCGGCTTCAGAAACACTATGGGTGCCAACGGTCTCGAAGACATAGTCGGAAGGATCAGTCACGCGTGGGGTTTCTTGCTCCAGCCGCGCTGCGTCAAACAAACGGACCGACACTTGGCCCAAACGCGCCATCTCGCGAATTGCGGTCTCGTCTTCTTTGACATCGATCGTCGCGATACAGGCAATCGCATGTTTGCCGAGGTCATGCTGTTTAAAAACATCAAAAAGGAAAGTCGCCAAATCACCGGCCTCAACGCCCCGCTCACACCCAATACCGAGCGCCAAAACGCCCGGCGATAGAATGAGATCATCGGTTTGTTCGGGAAGCCTGGCATGGGTCAGGCGAATGCAGTTTTGAGCATCATCCTTGAAAGAAATTCCCGCTTCTGTTAACCAGCTTTTATCAACGCCTTCACCCGTTTCATCTTGGAGCTGGACATTTTCGCCGCTCAAAAGCGCCGCCATCACCGGCTTGGCTGCGTTTGGGTTTGCCACGCGCCAACCCTCGGGCGGATCATCAAGCGCAATGCCAAACCGGCTATCACCCGCCGTGGTGATGGTTGGTTCAATCGCCAAATTCATAGCGATATTTTGGGCAATTTTGTTGCCACCATTATGTCCGCCTAAAAGTGGCACTACGGATTTGCCATTTTCTGACAAAGCTAGAACCGGCGGCTCTTTAGTTTTATTTGAAAGACTTGGTGCGAGTGCCCGGATGACAATCCCAGTTGAGGCAATTGCAACAATCGGATGCCCTTCTTCAAACAAATTTCGAAGATGCTCGAGAGTATTTTCAAAATGGAGCGATGCGGTCACAACCCGACCTTGCAAGCCATGAACCACGCTGCCGGAGAAACCAGGTGTAAGTTTACGGGCGAGTGCCGCGCCAGTTTCGTTCAGTACAACAAAAACAGGGGATTTACTCAAAGTTCTAAAATCTCCCCGCTGCGGCGCACAATGATCATTGAAAAATAGGGCGCACTGTCACCATTAAGATCGCTTAATGGCACAATCTTCTGATTTTTCATGGTTGCGCGCTCGATATAATGGGCGTTGTCCGTCGCGCCGATTTTCTCCAGCACACGCTTTATTTTGCCGAGGTGCCGCCCAACTTTGATGATCGCCGCGACATTGGTCGCCATTAGCTGCTGCTCGAGCGTTTCTTCGTCCAAGGGACCTGGGATCACCGTCACCACATCATTGCGCGCCGCCAAAGGAAGCGCCAACTCAGCCGAGCACGCCGCCAAGGAACTCACGCCCGGCACGACCTGAACCGCGTAATTTTCTGAAAGCCTTGCAAACAAATACATGAACGAGCCATAGAAAAATGGATCGCCCTCACAGAGTACAGCAACGGATTTACCAGCATCGACCGCCGCGGCTATCTCGCTTGCTGCTTTATCGTAGACATCTTGCGCCGGATGACGCTCGACAACCATCGGCGTTGCTATGACAATTTCCTCTTGAGTACCCGACATATGCGGCGCCGCAATTGAACGCACGAGACTTTCACCATCAGCAGGTGCAGGATACGCAATCACATCGGCGGCTTGCAGGATTTTCAAAGCTTTCACAGTAATAAGATCTGGATCGCCCGGCCCAATGCCAAGCCCCCAAATTTTGATGTTTGCGTTCATGATTTATGTATTCTGAGTTGCGTTACGGGTTTTAGGGGCTGCCAGCCGGTAAAGCGGCCCATTTCGTGGGCGCGGGAAATCGCGATTTGGCATAACTCGCCGCCAAGCTCCGCCTGCACTTCGATCAGGCGGCGCTCTCCTTCAAAGGTCACGGCATTGGCGACCAGACGGCCGCCTGGTTTTAAATTCTGCCAGCAATATTCGAGCAAGCCGCCGGAGGTTAAGCCGCCGCCGATAAACACAGCGTCCGGTGCCGGCAGACCCATGATCTCGTTCAAGGCTTCGCCAAAGACGACCTTTAAATCCGGCACACCGAGCGCCAGCGCATTATTGTTGATCATGGCCAAGCGATCCATATTGCGCTCGACGGCAAAGGCCTTGGCCCCCCGCGTCGCCCGCATCCACTCAATCGCGACAGAGCCACAGCCTGCCCCGATATCCCAAAGCATTTGCTCCGGCATGGGAGCCAATGCCGATATCGTTATTGCCCGAACTTCTCGTTTTGTAAGCTGGCCGTCATGCTCAAACGCATCATCCGGCAGGCCAGGGACGCGCGGCAATATAACCGCTCCCTCATCCGCCACGCATTCAACCGCGACAGTATTAAGATCAGCTACAGCATCTTGACTCCAATCGGAGGCAGCCGCATCAAACCGCGCCTCCTCCGCGCCGCCAATATGAGCGAAGGCACTGACCGGACTATTGCCAAAGCCAGCCTCTTTCAGAAGCCCCGCAATCTGGCTCGGCGTGTTGCCGTCATTCGATAAGACGATTAGCTTTGCCCCAGGGCTCAAGAAGGCCTTAACCCGTTCGAGATCACGGCCATGAACGGTCAGACACCCGGCCTCGCTTAACGGCCAGATCATCCGGGCGGCAACAAGCGAAAAGGCAGAGGGCGCGGGAATGACTTTAATTTCATCCGGGCCATAGCGCCGTCCCAACGTCGCGCCAATGCCGAACCACATTGGATCACCGGTTGCGATCACCGTGACGTTTTGACCTTTGTGACCATCGAGCTCTGCATAGCTGTCTTCAAGCGGTGATTTCCATTGAATTCCTTTTTTGCCGATAAGCTGGAGATGGCGTTCCCCGCCGAACAATACATCGGCCTGATCAATGGCGTTTCGCGCATTGGCACCGAGCCCGTCCAAGCCGTCTTCGCCGATACCAACAATGGTGAGCCAGACGGTCATGCGTCACCTCCCAGCAAAACTGCGTTGACGGCAGCAGCAGCCAATGCCGAGCCACCCTTTCGGCCCTGCAAGGTGATAAACGGAATGCCTAAATTCTTCTCGATTAAATAAACTTTGGATTCAGCGGCACCGATGAAACCAACCGGAAAAGCGAAGATGGCTGCGGGCCTCGGACAATCACCCTCTGCCAACATATCGATCAAGTGAAACAACGCTGTCGGCGCATTGCCAATTGCAACAATCGCGCCTTCTAAATGAGGCTTCCACAATTCAACCGCCGCCGCTGATCGCGTTGTCGCCAGGCTCTCGGCAAGCTCGGGCACAGCATCGTCGCGCAAAGAACACAAAATCTCGACATCTTTGGGTAGGCGATCTTTCATGATGCCGGCGGCTACCATATTGGCATCGACAATAATTGGCGCGCCTGCAGTCAGCGCCGAAGAAGCCGCTTCAGCCACATCTCCGTCCCAGGCAATGTCTTCGACGATTTCCGGAATCGCGACGGCATGGACAAGACGCAGCACAATTTTATGGAGGCTTTCCGGAAAGTCGGATAAATCAACTTCGCGCTCGATGGCGGCAAAGGATGCCCGGTAAATCTCGGCTGGATCCTTCAAATAAATCATCTGCGGCAGCTCATGGGTTACTCGGCAGCTGCCGGATTGCGCTTGCCCGGCCCGTGCGGATGATCGGCATGCGGATGCGGCGCGTGGCCATGATCGTGTGTGTGATCGTGATCATGAGTGTGGGCTTCGCCGGTTCCAATGCCTTCGACATGATGGTGATGGCTTTCCTGCGGCAGTCCTTGATGGGCCTCAAATCCGATGATCTGTTCACGGTATTTGCAGAGCAGACAATTCATCAGATTGTCGCCGCTGATAATTCCCCGCACACGTTCTTCAAAAGTATCAATGACACCTTTATGGTCATTGAGATAGCCCGCTTTGAGAAACTCAATTTGTGGAAATTGGGCAGCGATTTCATCAGTGATCGAATAAATTCGCTCGACCAAGATGCCGGTGAACAGAAAATAGGGGAAAACGATGATGCGTTTATAGCCAAGCTTCGCCGCGTGTTCGAGCCCGGGGGCGACAAGTGGGAATGTCACGCCGGAATAACACACCTCGCCCCAGCCATAGCCCATGCCTTCCCATAACATCCGGCAGATTTTGTTGATATTGCTGTTGGCATCGGGGTCCGACGTGCCGCGGCCAACCACCATCAACAAGGTATCTTCGCGGGCAATCTGGGTTTCAGCACTTGCTTCGGCATCGGCAATACGGCCTTCGGCGGCGTAGAGCATTTTGGGATCAATATCGAGCGCTCGGGCGAACTCAATTTTCAAATCAATGTCGTTGCGCTCTGAGGCATATTGATTGAGCACCGAGGCGATATCATTTTTAACGTGACCCGCCGCAAACAACATGCCGGGCACGGCCAAAATGTGATCGACCCCTTGATCGCAGAGTTTATCCAGACCTTCCCGTATAATCGGCGTGGCAAATTCTAAAAATCCGTATTCGACAGGGTACTCCGGAAAGCGCTCGGTGAGCTTCTCTTTCAAGGCGGCAAATTGAGTAACGGCATCAGTAGAGCGGCTGCCATGTCCGCAGATCATCACGCCTGTTTTGGTCATTTTTGTTCCAGTCCGGCTCAATTGTTTTTTCGTTTTTCTGTTATTTCTTTTGGGAGCGGATCATAGCGGATCAAGTCCGGGAGCTAAAGGATTTAACGCCCCTAATTGACGATTTTAACGCTCCCTGCTACGAGTGTTCCATGCTTGGTTTAACAATCTTTCCGATTCTCCTGCTCGCCCTGATGATTGACGCGGTTTTTGGCGATCCGAAGCCGCTCTACCGGTATGTACCGCACCCGGCACAGATAATGGGCTGGCTGATCGATCGGTGCGACAAACGCTTCAACAATGAAAATGATACGGCAAAACAGCAGCGTATAAGTGGCGTCGTAACGACCGTGCTCATCGTCGCCGGTGCAGCTGGTATTGGATGGGGAATTGTCACCCTCACAACGCTCATTCCCTATGGCTGGATTTTGGAAGCAATTGTATTGTCGACGATGATCGCGGGGCGCAGCCTCTACCAACATGTCGCTGCCGTTGCGAAAGACCTCAAATCTGAGAACCTTGAAGAAGCGCGGGAAGCAGCTGGTCAGATCGTTGGCCGGGATACGAAGAATCTCGATCAGCATGGCGTTGCTCGGGCGGCGATTGAATCTTTGTCCGAGAATTTCTCGGACGGCGTAGTGGCACCGATATTTTGGACCGCGCTTTTTGGCCTGCCGGGTGCTTTCGCCTATAAAGCGCTCAACACCGCTGACAGCATGAT
>CAJXJM010000104.1 GCA_913054205.1 uncultured Rhodospirillaceae bacterium | reverse complement strand
ATGGTGTTTCTATTGGGCGGGAATTTTGCCCGTGCAGTAAAGACCTGTCGCCCTTGAGGTTTTGGATAAAACTCCGGCATCGCGATAAAATACCGAACATCGATGACACGGCTTTTTTCTGCCGGTCCGCGGGAAATATCAAAACCTACTTTGAGGGTGACCTTGACCGAAGAATAAACGCCGTCTTTGCCAATATATTCGCAATCGCCTTTAAACCCTTTGAGATCGGCTTCATAGCGAATATCGGTGATATCGCGACCGGGCCCTGAGCGATAGGTCGTTATCGTATCCGTGTCTTTGAGAAGCTGAACTTTTGGACACGCAGGAATTGGATATTTAGATGCCCACGGATTAAGGTCTTTCGCCGTATCACAGGCTGAGAGCAGTAGTCCAAAGCAAGCGAGAGCGGTTAGGTTTAAACCATGCCTAACGTTCATCTAACATCGCTCCCGTTCAAATCATTAATCAAAGTGTATTGTGGCTACCATCACAAAATGGTGCGTTTTTAGTTTGCTTGCAGGCGCAAAGCGCGCGCGATTCGCTCGTCTCAGCAACAAAAACGTTTGGTTTAAATTCACCGGCTTCTTTGTGGGAACCGTTGCAAAACGGTTGCTTATCACTCAAGCCACAACTGCACCATGCATATTTTTGACCTTCTTCAAGGTCAACTTTGATAGGTGTTTCTTGTGCTACGACTGCATCACTCATGTTAATTCCTCCGTAATGAGATAATTGATTTTATGAGAGGGACTTTAGTAGAGCAGACCGAGGGCTACAAGGCACTCTATCGTCAAAAAGAGATTAAATGAACTTAGCGAAATTCATATAAAGTCGCGGCCATTTTGGCCAATGCGCGGGCGCGGCCCCAGGCATTTTCAATTGATTCCGCAATGGCGATTCCTCGATTAAAAGCGTTCGCCGCCCGATCAACTTGCCCAGCTTGAATGTTTTCCGAGGCAAGATCGCTTAACATCCAAACTTGACTGAGAGTACTGCCAATGGCGTCCGTGGCTTCGACCGCCAACACCTCTGTTTATTTTGTTTCTTTGATGAGGCCTTTTTTGGCCTGGCGGCCGCAACCGACCACAAAGCATATGCGCGCAGACGGTCATTTTCTATTTCAAGCGCAGTTTCGACGGCTTTTTCAATGTTCGCCGATTTATCTTGGACACCGATATCGATTAGCGACAATGCCAATTGGCCTATCGCATAAGACCGTGCATAGGAAAGTTCTATATCAACCGCTTTTGAAAGTGCACGGCGGATGGTGACAGCTGCCTTCAGTTTTTGACCTTTGGCGGATAAGGCGACGGCTATTCGGCCCATCACAACCGAACTGTATCGCTCATTTTTGATGCGCCGGGCAGTGTTTAAAGCTGCTTTGGTATCGCCTGCTGCGGCTTGTGCGGTCGCGGCGCTCATTAAAACAGCCGTCTTATCATAAGCGCCGGATACTTCCTTAATGAGCGACAACGCGCGAAGCGGCTGACCGATTTCTGCAAAAGCCGAAGCGACATGACGCAGTGCCGCGCCGCGTTCCATCGAAGACAATTGATTTTCAAAATCTTTGGTCCGCGCCAGAACTTGGGCTTGGGTCAACGCCTCTTCGGCACCCCCAGTATCACCAATCTTGGCCAATACCACTGCCATCTGCGCCAATAAAGTTACCTGTTGGAGAGGATTTTTAAGTTTGGCCGACAATAGAACTATTTGCGCTGCGGTTTCATGCGCCCCGTCATGATCTTTATTTTTAAGCTGAATGTCAGCAATTGCTGCAAACGCTTCAAGCCGTTGGAAGGCACTTGGAATAACGCGGGCCGCCTGCCACGCCTCATCTATTCGCCCGGCTTTTGCCTGAGCGCGCGCGATATCCCGCAAAGCAACGATGATCAGACGGGCATCGCCGATTTTGGAAACGGTTTTGATGGCTTGCTCGATAAATCCGGTTTTGGCCTGCGCCACCAAAATTTCGCCAAATGCCCAATCACGGAGTTCGCGTTTGTGAATCGCCTTAGCGCTTTCCATCGCTTCTTCCAGCAAACATTTTGCTTTCGGATCGCGAAAACACGGGCTGGCATCACGGGTCGGGTCGGCAACCTCATCAATTTTTTGCGCTTTCAAAAATTCCTGGGTTTCAGCCCGCTCTGACAAGGCCTGACGGGCGGCGGCGATATCTGTTTTCCTGATTTGTTCAAGCCGGCGCAACATAGTGCCCACTCGGCTTTGAGTGTCCATATGGTTGGCGAGCTCTTCACTTACCAGACCATCAATTTTTTTCCCCAGTTGTTTTTGATAAGCGCGAATCGCTTTGCCAAGATCGTTATTCATTTGACCGTCGACTGGGCCGAAATAATGATCCATCTTCTTGAGCATGGTCTGGAGGCGCAAGATCAATTCGCTTTCCGAAGAGAGCTCACGGCCTTGCTCTGTTGGCAGATCAATGGCCCGCGCAGCCTCGACTTCAGCCGACAGCGTAGCTGCCAATCCCAACACAAAAGCAAATGTGCAATATGCGGCGAAACGCCTTAACAAAATCAAGCGATTCTCAACGGAAGCACTCATAACCCTTCCTTAAAGGCCGTTCATTACCCATCAATCATTGAAGGGTACATTCTACCATAGAAATTGAACCGGCCTAAATTAGTAATTTACGACACAGTTGTAAGTGAGCGCCATCACGATTCGGAAAAGATGTGAATGTATGTAATTAAGTGACTGTCACTTAATTAAGGAAGTTGTGAATTTGTGTAAAAAAGTGACTGTCACTTAATTAACACTTTTCATAAATATGCCGATGAGCTAGAAGGCCCGCATGACAGATAACAAGAAAAATACGGTGGAGCTCTTCACCGATGGAGCATGCAGCGGCAATCCGGGTCCTGGCGGCTGGGGCGCTATCCTGCGTTGGCGGGATACCGATAAAGAATTTTTTGGCGGCGAAGAAGACACCACCAATAACCGCATGGAAATGCAAGCCGTCATCGAAGGGCTCAAAACACTTAAAAAAACCTGCACCGTTACCGTCTATACTGACAGCACCTATGTCCAAAAAGGCATGACCGAATGGCTCGAAGGCTGGAAAGCAAAAGACTACAAAGTTAAAGGCGGCGGCCTACGGGTCAATCACGATCTCTGGCGTGAATTGGATGCTCTCAACAAAATCCATCAGATTTCCTGGCAATGGGTTAAAGGCCATGCCGGTCACCCAGAAAACGAGCGCGCCGATGAATTGGCCCGCCAAGGTGTCGAACTCGTTCGGTAAAATAATTATTCTTTTTTATTTTTGGAATTTCTCGGAAATTTTGCCAGACTTTTAACAACGCCGCGAAAAGTTCGCACCTCCTGTTCGGTCATATTTGCGCGCTGAAATACATTGCGAATATTCTGCACCATGACGGGTCTTTTTTCCTTCACCCGCAAAAATCCATGGGCATCCAATTCAGCCTCAAGATGTTCAAATAGCCCGACCATCTCTTCTGTGTTGGCAGGACGAGTATCTTTCATCCGCAATTCTGAGTCCGGCGTCTCATCGGTCAGCTTGTACCACTCATACGCCACCAGCAACACAGCCTGAGATAAATTGAGCGAGGTAAAACCAGGATTAAGCGGTGCCATCAAAATTTTATTGGCAAGCACGATATCTTCGTTTTTCAGCCCTTTGGCCTCGCGTCCGAAAATGATGCCGCAATTTTGGCTACCGACGTTCCGAATTTCCTGAGCAGCCTGCGCCGGCGAGACAACCTCTTTGGTCATATCCCGGTCGCGCGCCGTTGCCGCATAGACCTGATTGAGATCGGTGAGTGCCTCTGTGGTAGATTTAAATACTTTGGTATTTTCAAGAACGATATCTGCACCGGACGCAGAACTAATGGCTTGGGCATTTGGCCAGCCGTCCCGCGGTCGAACGAGACGCAGATCTGTTAGGCCACAATTCAACATGGCACGCGCCACCATGCCGATGTTCTCACCAAGTTGAGGGTCGATAAGAATAATCGCTGGCGTCGGTCCGACCGCCGCCATTGCATCGGATTTGGACTTCGTTATTCTGCGGTCTGTTCCCGCCATCACCTTTATGACTTTTTCTTTGATGAATTGCCGTTCAATTTGCCGCCCGGTTTGGCACCATCTCGGAAAAGTTTGTAGACAATCGCGTCGCGCAAGGCCGCATAAGAAGCATCAATAATGTTGGAGGACACCCCCACCGTTGACCACCGCACACCCTTTTTGTCGGCGCTTTCGATCATCACCCGGGTAACGGCACCGGTTGCATCGGACGGCGTTAAAATGCGCACTTTATAATCGACCAAACGAATGTCTTCGAGTTCGGGATAGATCGGCAACAAGACTTCCCGGAGCGCACTATCCAAGGCGTTCACCGGGCCGTTGCCTTCGCTGACAATCATGAATGTCTGTCCATTGACCAAGGCCTTAATTGTCGCTTCCGACAAAGTGACCAACTCGTCTCTGGCATTCCAGCGACGTTCGTCGATCACGCGAAAACTATTGAGCTTGAAATATTCCGGCAGCGTATGAAGAGCGCGCCGGGCCAACAGCTCGAAACTCGCCTCAGCGCCGTCATAGGCATAACCCGCGAATTCCAATTCTTTGACCTGCTCGACGAGCCTGGTGACCTTCGGATCTTTGGCATCAACTTCGAGACCAATATCCCGGAACATTGCCAATATATTTGATTTTCCGGCTTGGTCAGAGACGACAATGTGGCGTTGGTTACCAACAACTTCCGGCTCGACATGCTCATAGCATTTTGGGTCTTTCTCAACGGCGGAAACGTGCAAGCCACCTTTATGGGCAAAGGCAGAATCGCCAACATAAGGCGCGCTCCGATTTGGTGCCCGGTTGAGCCGCTCGTCCAAGGCATGGGATATGTGAGCAAGCCGTTTTAAACCCTCTTTAGAAATCCCGGTCTCATATCCCATTTTAAGCATGAGAGATGGGATAACAGAAATTAAATTGGCGTTGCCACAACGCTCACCTAGGCCGTTGAGCGTTCCTTGAACCTGGCGCACGCCAGCGCGTACCGCCGCCAAGGAATTCGCCACCGCATTTCCCGTATCGTCATGACAATGAATGCCGAGGTGGTCGCCGGGGATGTGCTCGATCACCTTGGCAACAATTTGCTCGATTTCATCCGGCAAAGTGCCGCCATTTGTATCGCAGAGTACGATCCAACGCGCGCCCGCTTCATAAGCTGCTTTCAAACACTTGATCGAATAGTCAGGATTATCTTTGTACCCGTCAAAAAAGTGCTCGGCATCGAAAAGCGCTTCATCAGCTTTTTCATTCGCATGGGCGATAGAATCCGCGATCATCGCGACGTTTTCATCTAATTCAATTTCAAGAGCCACTTTGACTTGGAAATCCCAGGTTTTGCCGACAATGCAAACACATTGCGTTTTTGCGCTTAGTATTGCGCTTAAACCTGGATCGTTATCTGTGCTGCGACCGGGACGGCGGGTCATGCCGAATGCCGTAAATTTAGAGTGTTTTAGCGCTGGTGGATTGGCAAAAAAAGTATCATCCGTTGGATTTGCGCCGGGCCAGCCGCCTTCAATGTAATCAATGCCGAGCGAGTCTAAATCTAGCGCAATCGCTGTTTTATCAGCGGCGTTGAAATCGACACCTTGCGTCTGCGCACCGTCGCGCAGGGTACTGTCAAAAAGGTAAACTCGTTTATCGCTCATGATCACAATTTCTCTATGCTAAATAATATTCCCAGAGTATTAACTTGGGAATATCTCTCGAAGGCGCGGGAGAATGCACAAAATTCAACATAATCTCAAGGTTTTCCGACCAAATTTATTGATAAACTTATACCCTAAGAAATATAGCCGCGTTTCCAGGTCGTGCCGTCGGCACCGTCTTCAAGAACAATGCCTTGGGCGGCGAGGTCGTCGCGGATTTTGTCTGACATCGCAAAATCTTTATTGGTGCGGGCGGCGCGGCGCTGTTCGATGAGCGCGTCGATCTCTGCATCACTTAAACCATCACCAGCGCTTTCCGGCGACCATTTAAACCAATCTTCAGGATCGAGTTGGAGAAGGCCCATCAGGTTACCGGCAGCGAGCAGATTGTTTTTAGCACTTGAATTTGCATCATCGTTTTCTGCTTTATTCAACTCCCCGACCAATTCATGCAGAACTGCGATCGCCTGCGGTGAATTGAGATCATCTGAAAGGGCTGCAATAAAATCATCCGAAAAGGCAACAGCTTCAACGGCAGTATCGGCGGCATTTCTGAGCGCGCCGTACCAGCTATCCAAACTGGTTTTCGCCTGCGCCAATCCATCCGCCGTCCAATTTAGTGGCTGGCGGTAATGGGTCATCAGCATGCACAGCCGCACTGCCTCACCATGATGGTCTTTGAGGAGGTCATGCACGGTGATAAAGTTGCCGAGACTCTTCGACATCTTCTCACCCTCGACCATCAGATAACCATTGTGCATCCAGGTTTGCGCGAAGGTCCCTTCGCCATGCGCGCAGCAGCTTTGGGCGATCTCATTTTCATGATGGGGGAAGATTAAATCCTGACCTCCGCCATGGATATCAAAGGTCTCGCCGAGATATTCGCTAGACATCGCTGAGCATTCAATGTGCCAACCCGGACGACCGCGGCCCCATGGGCTATCCCAGCCAGGCTGATCGTCATCGGAAGGCTTCCATAGAACAAAATCAGCGGCATCTTTTTTGTAAGGCGCGGTATCAACTCTGGCGCCGACAATCAGTTCATCGCGGTTAAGCCGTGCCAAGCGGCCATAATCCGGCATCGACGGCACATTAAAACAAACATGATTTTGCTCTTCATAGGCATGGCCATCGGCAATGAGTTTTTCGATGATTTTGATCATCTGCGGAATGTGATCGGTGGCCCGCGGTTCAATCGACGGCTCAAGATTACCAAGCGCCGCCATATCAGCATGAAAGGCATCTGTGGTCCGAGACGTGATGGAGCCGATGTCCTCGCCTGATTCCTGATAGGCAGCGATAATTTTGTCATCTACATCGGTGATGTTGCGGACATAGGTGACGCTCTCTTCGCCATAAATATGCATCAACAACCGGAACAACACATCGAAGACAATAACTGGCCGAGCGTTACCAATATGGGCATAGTCATAGACCGTCGGCCCGCAGACATACATGCCAATTGCATCGTCTTTAAGCGGCGTAAAGGCTTGTTTTGCGCGGGCGAGTGTGTTGTAGAGATGAAGGCTCATTTTCCTTCAATTTCCCACATCAGATTGGTAAAGCCGTTGGTGATGGGATAGCGGCGGTCGCGGCCAAAGGCGCGGGATGAGATCTTAACTCCCGGCGGTGCTTGGCGGCGTTTGTATTCGGCGCGGTCGAGCATGTGCCAGACGCGGCGCACGACATCTGGGTCATGTCCATTTGCAACGATATCATCAACCGCGCTTTCACCTTCGATAAGGCTCATCAATATATCATCGAGCACGTCATAAGGCGGCAGGCTGTCTTCATCAAATTGATCGGGCTTAAGTTCGGCGGAAGGCTTTTTGGTAATAACGCGCTCGGGAATAACGCGGCCTTCCGGGCCTAAAAATCCGGCCACATGATTTTGATTGCGCCAGTGTGAAGCCGCAAAAACCGTTGTTTTATAGACGTCTTTTAAAACCGAGTAGCCGCCGCACATATCGCCGTAAAGCGTTGCATAGCCAACCGACATTTCGGATTTATTGCCGGTGGTCAGCAGCATTTCACCGAATTTATTGCTGAGCGCCATCAACAGCAGGCCGCGCAGGCGTGATTGAATATTCTCTTCGGTCAGATCGGGCGCATGGCCCGCAAACATCGGTGCCAGCGTTTCGGTGACCGCCGCACGGGCCGGCGAG
>CAJXJM010000103.1 GCA_913054205.1 uncultured Rhodospirillaceae bacterium | reverse complement strand
CTCGGTGCGCTATTTACAACCTGTGCGTACACGTTCCCGCTTAAGCTGCTTTTTAATGTTGGCCGAGGCATCTGGATAATCCTTGGCGAGTTTGTCAAAAGTTGCGCAAGCATCAGATTTTTTCTTCAAATTCGACAATGACATACCTAACGTCAACAATGTATCCGGCGCCTTAGCACCATTTGGCGCTTGCTGATAAGCTCTTAGAAATGTCTCAGCCGCATCGCGATAATTGGCCCGCACGTAAAATGTTTTCCCCAGCCAATATCGGGCATTCGGCGTGAGTTTGTCTTTTGGATGCTTTTGAATAAATTCTTTAAAGGCCAATTCCGCTTGGTCGTAATCGGTTTTGCGCAAAATCGAGAAGGCATGGCGATATTGTACGGTAGGCGTTCCTGCCGGTAGAATTGATTTTGGAACTGCCGCCTGGTGAGGTTGGGTTGTCGCACTTTGGCCGATGTTCTTTGCATCTCGTTGAACTGAACTTAAATCAGTTTCGCTGATATTCCCGAGTGTCGCAGGCTTGCCCGAGCTAGACGAAAAAACCGGACCGCCCGTGGTGGGTCCAATCTGTTGAACACCAGCTGCACGCGGCACGGACGAAACCGTGGGCGGGCCGACAGGACGCTGAAATTGTCTCGGCTGTCCGCCTAGCTGACCAGCCTGGGGTCTTGCACCGCTCTCTAGCCGTGTCAGGCGGAAATCAATATCACTCACAAGCTTATCGAGCCGCGACTTCATTTGGTCGACATTGTGGTTCATGCTCTCAATGGTGTTGGTGGTATTCTGCAATTCAGTTTCGAGCTGAGTGAGGCGTTCTTCCAGCCGAATTATATAGGCTTTATTGCCACCGGCTCCGACAGACTGAACGGCGGTAGATTTAGCTGTCGAAGCAGATGATTTTGGCGGCGTGCCGCCTTTATAAACTTGACGATTGAGCGTCTGGATATCGCGCTCCAAGCGGTTCAGCTTGGTCACCAATCCTTCAATATTTTGGTCCTGGGCCCTGGCATCGTTTATGTCGGACGACACCCCTACAAGGGTCATGGCAACCAGTGCGATCAAGCCATTTCGGAAATATCTTTTCATTTTCATTTACGCTCTTCGTCTGTGTCTTTGAGTAAATATATACATCTATTATAGCGCATAATGGCTAAAAAAATTGGCTAAAAAAAGGCGCTTTATTGTCAGGCAATATTGGCGGTCCAAACGGCAAGACGCCCGCCGCCCCGTCAATCGGGATGGCAGGCGTCTTAAATCGCTTCGATCAGTATATATTAACTACCAGCGCCCGAAACAGTGGTTACACTACGACGGTTTTGAGACCACGATGATTCATCATGACCCAATGCAACTGGACGTTCTTTACCGTAAGAAATTGTTTTAACGCGATTTGGGCTTACACCCAAAGCAACGAGAAAATCTTTCGCTGAGTTGGCCCGACGTTCGCCAAGTGCCAAGTTATACTCACGCGTACCGCGTTCATCGGCATGACCTTCAACGGTAACTTTGACGCCACCATATTTTTTCAGCCAAGTTGCTTGCTTTTCCAAAGTGGCGCGTGCAGCGGAACTTAGATTTGATTTGTTGAGAGCGTAGAAAACGCGGTCACCAACATTCACAACCAAATCTTGAGAGGAACCAGGCGTAATCCTAAAGCCTACCTTACCCTTTTTCTTTTCCGCCATTTTGCCGGCACCGTCGCCTTTTCCCGATTCCGTTGATGTCGACTCGCAAGCCGTAACAAGGAAAAGCGCGGCAATTACAATTGCTAAACTCTTAAATTTCATTTTTTTGTACCCCTGATCGGAACATTCAATTAAAAAAAACCGCAAACCGCGAATATCCACGCTTTGCACTAAATGACTATTTAGCACAATCAACACAAATTACGACACAAAAATGCATCAAATGACTTAAAAATCATTGACTTACTATACTATAAGCATCCGCATCTAGGGAATCAAGGGGGACCATGCAGGATCAGATGCATCCATTGGTGTCACCATTTCCCGCTCGTTATGCCCGGTTAGGTCAATTGAATAGAGTTTTGAGACAACGCCGCCCTTTTTACTAATAGGTGTTTCTCTAAAAAACATAATCACCCGACCGTTTGGTGCCCAGGTCGGAGATTCAACTAAAAATCCCTCGGCTAACAAACGCTCGCCTTTGCCATCAGTATCCATCACGCCAATAAAAAATTTACCGCCGGTAATTTTAGTAAACGCAATTAGGTCTCCCCGAGGTGACCACACCGGCGTCGCATATCGACCTCGGCCAAAGCTAATGCGTTTTGCCCGACCGCCAGTGGCGTTCATCACATAAAGCTGCTGTGAACCACTGCGGTCTGAGTTAAAGACAACGCGCTTTCCGTCCGGCGAATAATGCGGCGAGGTGTCGATAGCTGAATGTTTAGTCAATTGCTGTACGGCACGGGTGCGTAAATCCATTGTATAGATTTCGGTATTACCGTCTTTTGCCATACTCATGATGACCTTGTTGCCGTCCGGCGAAAAGCGCGGGGCAAATGTCATGCCGGGAAAATCGCCCAGTAATTCCTGGCGACCGGAATCAATATTGAAAATATAAACCCTCGGCACATTGCCGTGATAGGACATATAGGTGATTTCCTGACGGTTTGGTGAAAAACGCGGCGTGAGCACCAATGCACTACCATCTGTCAGAAAGTGATGGTTTTCGCCATCTTGATCCATGATAGCGAGGCGTTTGATCCGCCGATCTCCGCGCCCGGTCTCAGCAATGTAGACCACACGAGTATCAAAATAACCGTCCTCACCAGTCACACGTTTGTAGATCGAGTCTGCAATAATATGTGCTATGCGCCGCCAGTTCTCAGGAATAGTGGAATAAACTTTCCCTTCCATTTGCGTCTCCGCGAAGACATCCCATAAACGGAATTGTACTTTCAGCTTTTTAGCGCCTTCAATTTGCACCGACCCTTGCGAAAGCGCTTGCGCCTTCAGCACCCGCCAATTGCCAAATTTCGGCACTGTTCCCAAGGATTGCTCGACTTCGATAAAGGCTTTGGGATTGATGGCAGCAAAAAGTCCTGAGCGCACCAAATCTGCATTAATCACTCTAGCGATATTGCGGCCAATATTTTTTTCTTTGGTAGATTCGCCTAAAAAATCCGTTACTGCGATAGGAATGGGCTTAACAACGCCCCGCGTAATATCAACGTTCAGCTCTGCATGCGCTGGCGCAACGATCATAACTGCTAGTCCAATTGCAACAGCAATATGTCCCGCAAATTTATTCATCATATTCATAAATCCACCCGGCTTTTTTTCCACTATGCCCCAGTTTTGTCTGGGGGTCATTCTTTTCGATGTCATCATTCTCTTTTTCTACCTAACATTTCTTATTATCTACCTAAAGATTCCCTGGGATTAAAGGTAAGAGTTAAATATTTCCAGACAGCGTATTTGTCAACTGGCAGTTTGTAAGGCTGGCAACTTGGATTTAGCACCGCCCGTAACGCACTTTCTCCGGCTGCCAAACTAAACGGATCTGATTTCAACCTGCTTTTATTGGTAAGCCTTGCACCCGAAACATAGCCATCTGGACGCAACGTTACTTTTATCACTGACGTAATATTCTGAGCATTTTTTGAACCGGCCCTTATGATCCAGCACGGCTCCATTGTCTGGCGAATAATATTGTGTATGGCATGCTGTTCGCTCAGCGACATTTTCTCGTTAGGATCATACTCTGTTGGCCGACGAGATAATGATTTCGCAATCATATCTTCAAATCTGGTCTTTGGTTTTTTAGCCTGCTTTTTCGGCTTTTCTTTTTTCTTCGGCGCAGGCCGTTTCAATTCTCTTTCCAGGTTTTTTAACACCGATGCAAAACGGTCTGGTGGCTTAGGTTTTCTGCGAGGCTTAGCTTTGGCCAAACTCGCTGGAGCCTTCGGTTTTGGCTTCGCTTCGGGTTTTGGTTTTACTTTGACTTTTGGTTTTGGTTTCGCCTTTGGTTTGGGCTCGGGTTTAGGCTCGGGCGGCGGCGGCACAACCGCCACCTCTGGCTTGGGCGCGGGCAGCGGCGGCGTTGGGGCAGGCGCTTTTTTAACTTTCGGCGCGGGAGGCGGCTTGGGCGGCTTCACCTCGGCTTTTTTTTCAGGTTCTTTAGGCGGTTCCGGCGCCGACGATAAATTTGTTATCGCGGCGATCGGCACAATTTCGACGACCATCGGAATATCTTGCAATACTGGAGGTTTGCGAATAGCGGGCAACCCGTAGATGCCAACCACGATCACGGCAACATGCAAAAATATAGAAACGAATATACTTGATCGCATTGAAGCTATTTCTTTCCAGTCTTTGATTTTTTCTTCTTCCTGGAAGATTTTTTAGAGGTGGATTGTGGCATTTCCGTGATCAAGGCAACTTTATTGAAACCGGCGGCATTTAGCGTCCCCATCACCTCCATTACGCGGCCATATTCAATGGCCTTGTCGCCGCGTACAAATATTCGGATATCTGGATTGGCACCCGTGATTGCAATAAGGCGAGGTGTCAATGCTGACAGCTCAATTTCTTTATCTTGTAGAAAAATCTGACCGCTGGCACTGACCGTAACCGCGAGTGGCTCCACTTGATCTTGGATGAGCCCAGCTTTGGTTTTAGGCAAATCAACTTGGACACCGACCGTCAGCAAAGGCGCCGTTACCATAAAGACAACCAGCAGAACCAACATGACATCGACCATAGGCGTCACATTGATATCAGCCATTGGCTTCGTTCGTGACCTTCGTCTGCCAGTTCGTCCTCTGCGTCCCGATCTGCCGCCACTATCTGTTGCCATCGCCATGGCTATTCGCGCTCTTCCATCTGACGCGATACGATCGCTGAAAATTCATTGGCGAAATCATCAAGCCGCGCTGCATAGCGGTCCGTATCTTTCGAAATCTTATTGTAAGCAATCACTGCCGGGATGGCTGCGACAAGACCCAACGCCGTTGCAAATAATGCTTCGGCAATACCGGGGGCGACAACAGCCAAGCTGGTGTTTTTGCTGATGGAGATCGCCTGGAAGCTATTCATGATTCCCCAAACCGTGCCAAACAGGCCAACGAAGGGCGCGGTTGATCCGGTTGATGCCAGAATGGTCATTTGACGCTCGACGCGCTCGACTTCCCGGTTGACGGTCACGTCCATCACCCGATCAATGCGTTCCATCAAGCTTGAGCCATTGTCCCGGCCGGTTCCGGCTTCAGAGGAGCGACGCCATTCGCGCATCGCCGCAGCAAATACAGCCGACATCGGATCACGCGGTTGCGCGCCTATTCGATCATAAAGCGCATCGAGGGAGCCGCCCGACCAAAAACTATCTTCAAACTCGGCGGCCGCAGCATTCAACTTGCGCAAGCGAAGCGTTTTTTCGATGATGATTGCCCAACACCATACTGAGGCGACGAACAAAAATATCATCACAGCTTTGACAATAATGTCTGCTTTCAAAAATAAACCCCAAACCGAAAAATCGGTTGCCGCAATCGCACCGGCCATTTGAGCAGCTTCTACTGCATTGCCTTCCATCATTAATCCCTCATTCCCAAAATCTATTCAGTAATTTTTAAATCAGCCATTGCTGCCCGCACCGCCTCTGGTATTCGTGCAGCAGCGCCATCAATACTCATACAGGCGAGTTTTACATCCATAATCACTAACGCTTCGTTAGCCTTTTTCACGGTTTGGCGCATTTGAATGCTCGCGCCCCGAACTTCCATAATTTCAGTTTCCACGACGAGCAAATCATCGAGCCGAGCCGGCTTTCGAAAATCCGCATTGCAATGCCGGACGACAAAACCTACGCCAAGCTCTTTTTTCATGACCTGATGCTCAGAGCCGATTTCGCGCAGCATTTCCGTTCGCGCACGTTCAGCAAATTTCAAATAATTTGC
Source organism: uncultured Rhodospirillaceae bacterium (assembly GCA_913054205.1). Classification (GTDB taxonomy): domain Bacteria; phylum Pseudomonadota; class Alphaproteobacteria; order Rhodospirillales; family UBA2165; genus TMED23. The sequence continues at coordinate 2,016 of CAJXJM010000103.1, read as the reverse complement.
GTAATAGACGACGCCGCCTGCATCTGTATCTTCGTAAAAAACTCTGACCGGCAGGCTATGTTTGCCGTCCGCGATCGTCGAAACGCTGGGAGCGATTTTATTCATCCGCTCCCTCCTCTTCATCCTGGGCCAACAGCTCCATCTGTTTGAGATTCTTGGGCGCAGAGATTCCGAGATGGCGATAAGCACCTTCCGCTAACATTCGTCCCCGCGGCGTGCGCATCAGCAAGCCTTGCTGGATCAGATATGGCTCAATCACCTCTTCGATGGTGTCGCGCTCTTCGGAAAGCGCGGCTGATAAAGTCTCCGCTCCAACCGGGCCGCCGCCATAATTATCCGCGATACATTTAAGATAGCGGCGATCCATCGCATCCAAACCACGCTCATCAACATCCAATCGGTTGAGTGCGGCATCGGCGATTTTGGCATCGACGGTGATATTGCCTTCCACGGTCGCGAAGTCACGCACCCGGCGTAGCAATCTGCCGGCAACCCTCGGCGTACCGCGCGAGCGTTTGGCGATTTCCGCCGCGCCGTCATCGGTCAGATCAAAATCGAGTATACGCGCGTTACGGCTGATGATGCCCAGTAGTTCTTCGGCGCTATAAAACGACAATCGCAGCGGAATGCCAAAACGATCCCGGAGCGGCGTGGTGATAAGTCCAGACCGGGTCGTCGCCCCGACCAGTGTAAATGGCTGAAGATCGATGCGTACCGAGCGCGCTGCCGGGCCTTCACCAATCACCAAATCAAGCTGGAAGTCCTCAACCGCCGGATAAAGAATTTCCTCGACAGCCGGACTAAGGCGATGGATTTCGTCGATAAATAATACGTCCCGCGCTTCAAGATTGGTGAGAATGGCGGCGAGGTCACCCGCCTTGGCAATCACCGGCCCAGAAGTTGCCCGAAAGCCAACGCCAAGTTCACGCGCGACAATTTGTGCCAATGTCGTTTTGCCCAAGCCTGGAGGACCAAACAATAATACATGGTCCAATGCCTCACTTCGGCCCCGAGCGGCTTCGACAAAAACGCGAAGATTATCACAGACCTGACGCTGCCCGGCGAAGTCTTCCAAAGTTTGCGGGCGCGTTTGCGTATCACCGATATCTTCAGTGCTGGCATCTGGGTTAATCAAACGCTCTTCATCCATTCGCGCTTAACTCCGATAACCCGTCTTTAATAAGAATTTCTACGGAAGCCTCGGTGCCCAATTTTGCCGCAGCTTGATGTACCACCCGGAACGCGTCTGAGCGGCCATAGCCAAGATTGACCAAGGCAGATACCGCGTCGTCGGCAAATTGATTGGCGCCTTCCGCGACTTGAACTTCACCTTCCAATGCCGCCTTGGTCGAGCCAAGTTCAATACCGCCGACTTTATCTTTGAGTTCGGTGAGAATGCGCGTTGCTAATTTTGGGCCGACGCCCGGCGCGCGAGTAACGGCTGCTTTGTCCTGCGACGCAATGGCGTGCACCAGATTATCTGGCGACAAAACAGAGAGAATCGCGAGGCAGACCTTAGCACCAACCCCTTGCACCGTGGTTAGCAATTTGAACCAAGAACGCTCGGCTTCATCGGCAAAACCGTAAAGATGAATGTGATCTTCGCGTACATGGGTTTCGATCATGACGGAGACAGTGCCAACTGCCGTTGCCAGCATGTTCAACGTGCGGTTCGAGCAAAACACCGAATAGCCAACGCCGTTTACGTCGATGATGACATATCCTTCACCGGTCTGATCAACCAATCCTGTGAGTTTGGCGATCATTTCGCAGTCTCCAATAACTGAGCCTGAAGCGAGGCCGAGCCTCGATGATGGGCATGACAAATGGCGATCGCCAAAGCATCCGCGGAATCGGCTGACTCAAAGTCGCAGCCCGGCAACAACGTATTGATCATCATTTGAACTTGTTCCTTCGTCGCGTGCCCCGATCCGACGAGTGATTTTTTGACTAGATTCGGTGAATACTCCGCAACCGGTAGACCAAAACTTGATGGCACAAATAAGGCAATTCCGC
>CAJXJM010000102.1 GCA_913054205.1 uncultured Rhodospirillaceae bacterium | reverse complement strand
ACCGTATAGGAGTTATGAATGAGACAGAATATCAGAACCCGGGGCACGTCCTCGGCGATGGCGGCTTCATGTTTGCCAGCAACAAACTGTCCACTGCTGTCCGCCACGACATCAACTTGGTCACGATTGTGTTCAATAACGACGCCTTCGGTAACGTGAAGAAGAACCAGACAATGGATTTCGGCGGGCGGTTAATCGGTTGGGATTTAGCGAACCCGGATTTTGTCAAATTTGCCGAATCCTTCGGCGCCATGGGGCTCCGCGCCTCTACGCCTGAGGAACTGCGGGTCGCTTTGCGAAAAGCCTTCGCCGCGGATGGACCGGTTGTGATCGAGGTACCGTTCGATGATTTGCCCGACTGGCGCCCACTGGATCGCCGATACAGGATGCGCGGTTAGGAATTGCTGGAAGTTTGAAGAGCATTTTGATGTAGGATAAATTATTAGTGCTATCATTTGTCGAGAGTAAATCTAGATTTAGCGTAACATTTGTCGGGAACAAAATTTCTTAACGAGGGTCTCATGAAAATTACCTTTGCCAAACCAGGTTTACCGGCGACGGGAGTTGTCGTCGTCAGCGCCAGTATGGGAAGCAAGCTTTCCGCCTCTGCAGCTAAACTCGATAAAAAGGCCGGTGGGGCGCTTAACCGGGCCATTCGTGCCAGTGATTTTGAGGGTAAGAAGGGCCAGTCACTAAATGTTATGGCGCTGGCCGGCACCAAATTGGACGAGGTGATGATTGTCGGCCTCGGCAAGCCGGGTGACGTCACTGAATTGGAAATGCAACGCCTTGGCGGACGAATTTATGCCGGCACCAAGCAGGCTAAAAAAGGCAGTGTCACCGTGGCCGTTGATGCGGTCACTGACGCCAAATTGACCGCTGCTGATATCGCGACAGAAATCGCTTATGGCGCGAACCTTCGTTCATATCGATTTGACAAATATAAGACCAAGCTGAAGCCCGCCGACAAGCCAAGTATCAAATCACTGACGCTGCAATGTTCCGGATTTACCAATGCCCGGAAAAAATATGCCAGCCTCGGAAAAGTTGCGGACGGTGTATTTTTGACCCGTGATTTGGTTTCAGAACCGGGCAATGTGATTTATCCGGATACTTTGGCGAAGCAGGCAAAAACGCTCGAAAAAATTGGTGTCAAAGTGCAGATTTTTGGTGAGGCGCAGATGAAGCGGCTCGGCATGGGGGCGTTGCTCGGTGTTGGCCAGGGCAGTGCCCGCGAATCTAAGCTCGTTGTTATGCAATGGAATGGCGGACCAAAAGGTAAAGGCAAAGCGGCACAGCCAATAGCTTTTGTCGGCAAAGGCGTAACCTTCGATACCGGTGGTATTTCAATAAAGCCAAGGGAAGGCTTGGATGAATTGAAATGCGATATGGGCGGGTCCGGCGTGGTGATTGGCCTAATGAAGGCATTGGCGGGACGAAAAGCCCAAGTCAATGTTGTTGGTGTCATCGGCTTGGTGGAGAATATGCCGGACGGCAATGCGCAGCGCCCCGGTGATATTGTTACCTCAATGTCCGGGCAGACCATTGAAATCTTGGATACGGATGCCGAAGGGCGGTTGGTGCTGGCCGATACGTTGTATTACACCCATCAGCGATTCAAGCCGAAATTTATGGTCAATCTGGCGACCCTGACCGGTGCGATAATGGTGGCGCTCGCTCATCACAATGCCGGCTTATTTTCAAACAATGATCAATTGGCAGAGCGCCTGGCCCAGGCCGGTGCTGAAGTTGATGAGACTTTATGGCGAATGCCGCTGAGCGAGGCTTATGACAAAATGATCGACTCGAAAATTGCCGATATGAAAAATCTTGCCGGGCGGCTTGGCGGCAGTATCACGGCCGCTCAATTTCTGCAGCGCTATGTCGGTAATACGCCCTGGGCGCATTTGGACATTGCCGCGGTCGTATGGACAGATACAGATAAGTCGGTCGTACCGGAAGGTGCCACCGCTTTTGGCGTGCGCCTGCTCGATCGGTTGGTGAAAAACCACTACGAAAACTAGCGCAAGTTCGGCCACTGCCAGGGTCCTCTTAACCATTGAACTAGAAACTCTGGACCAACTTGAGCGAAATTGACCGGGCATTTAAATAACAAAGTTTGGGAGTCAAATATGTCAGAATCATTATCCTCGATTGAACCTACAATAGATTTCTCCGCCCCGGGAGAGCACAATGGTTTTTTGAAGCTACCGCACTCCGTTCATCGGTCTGCTATGGGCTATATACCAATACCTGTGGTGAGTTTTAAAAATGGGACAGGCCCGGTCATATTGCTCACAGCTGGCGTACATGGTGACGAATATGAAGGACAGGTTACTTTGACCAAACTGGTGAAGGAAATTACGCCTGACCGGGTCAATGGGCAGATTATCATCGTTCCTATGACCAACTTTCCTGCCGCCAAAGCCGGTCTCAGGACATCACCAATCGATGATTTGAATTTAAACCGAGAGTTTCCCGGCGATCCATTTGGGCCTCCAACCCGCCAAATCGCTCACTATGTTGAAACCGTCTTAATGGCGATGGCGGATTATTCCTTTGACATCCATTCTGGTGGATCATCGCTTCACACTATTACGACAGTTTTGTTTCAAGGCGGTAAATCTGACGAAAATCAGCAAGCCAAGCTAGCCGAATTGGTGACGGCAATCGGTGCTCCTTATGCGCTTGAGTTGCCGTCAGGTGGCGTTAAGGGAAACCGTGCTTCCATGTCTGCCGCTGAACGCCAGGGTGCCATCGGCATCAGTGGCGAATTTGGTGGTTCTGGAACTGTAACGCCAGAAAGTCTTGAAAGCTGTGAAGTTGGTGTACGGCGTTATTTAAGCCATTTGGGAGTGTGGACTCCTGAGACACCTCCACCAGCTGTCGAACCAGGATATACCGAATTTTTGGATGGAACCGCAAAAAACCTTAATGTTTATGCCGAACGGGTTGGTTTGTTCGAACCGATCGCCCAACTTGGCGACCGGGTAGAGATTGGCCAGACAGCAGGATTTCTCCATCATCCAGACACTCCTTGGCAAGCCGCTGAAGAAATAAAGTTTGAAGCCGCGGGCGTGGTCATGTCCAAGCGAATTCCCGGATTAGCCGAACGCGGAGATGGCTTGTTCCAACTGGGGGCACCGATCGCAACTTAAATCCAGGCATAGGATTAAATGGCAGGTAACATATCATTATGGAAACATTCAAGTTTCCAACTTTGAACTTGATAAGGTTTTGTGGGGTCAAACTTTTTTTGTGCTTTTCCCTCGTGATTTAGCAATTTGAACCAGATGCTCATTTAACGTCCGGCGGGCATCATCCGCTTCTTCAGATGTCCACTTTCTAAACCCCTGCCCAACAGTCATACCTATTTCACCCGCCGCGACTTTGTCACGCAACAGCTTCTGCAAGATGTCTCCTTAGGGACTGATTTTAAGCGGCGCGGTTGGCTTCTTGCTCGATGAGCAGGGCGTAGATGGCTTCTGGATTGTCAGAACCACGCAACTTTTCACAATTGTCTTTGTCGCGGAGTAGACGTGATACGCGGGCCAGCGCTTTTAAATGATCGGCACCGGCGGATTCAGGTGCGAGCAGTAAAAAGATTAAATCCACGGGGCGTTCATCAATAGAATCGAAATCTACCGGACGCTCAAGCCGGGCAAAAAAGCCGTGCAGCTTTTCAAGCGATTTGAGTTTACCATGGGGGATGGCAATGCCATCGCCGACACCGGTCGTTCCTAATTTTTCACGTTCCAACAGAATTTCAAAAATATCGCGCTCATCCTGATCAATGATTTCCGCAATGCGTTTGGACAATTCCTGAAGCGCTTGTTTTTTACTGGTTGCCTTGAGATTGGCAATCACGCTTTCTGGTTTAAGTAGATCAGTGAGTTCCATTACGACCCTTTGGTCTTTTTTAAAACGGCATTGATGAATATTCCATCAGAATTGACATCACCAAGGAGCGGCTCAAAAAAATTGGTTTGAGCTGTCTTGCTGAATTCAGAAGCGCCCTTTAGAGGCTGTGATTGTTGGAATACATTCATAGTCAATTTTGGAGGCGAGGTTTATATATCTGCCTTCTGGTATTTTGCCATTTCCATTAATTTCAGTTTTTATCTGTTGTCCAATTTACCTGAAATTTCAAGTTACCGATATAGTCGGATATTTGATCCAGCCTTCCTTAAATCAGATCACTTTAGTAAGTGGGTACCGTTTATAGGAAAGGCAAATATCAGCCGTCAGGACAGGACGGCGGGAACCTAGTGCCGCGGGGCAATTGTGTCAAGTATATCCTCGGAGATTTATCAAAAAACCGCAGAAAACCGCTGTAAAACTGGTAATTAATTCCAATAATTAGAAATTTACAGCGCGTTTTTTCTCTCTTCTGCGTTGAACAGAAGACGGAATTTTCATTGCTTCCCGGTATTTCGCAACGGTCCTGCGAGCGATATCCACACCACCATTTTTGAGCAACTCGACCAGTTTATCATCAGATAGAATTTTTGTCGGCGCTTCGTCATCAATTAGAACTTTGATTCGGTGGCGCACAGATTCGGCCGAATGAGCATCGCCGCCGGTCGTGGAACTGATGGCCGTTGTAAAAAAATATTTAAGCTCATAAATACCGCGCGGCGTATTGATATATTTATTCGAGGTGACACGGCTAACGGTGCTTTCGTGCATTTCAATTTCTTCAGCAATGTCTCGCAGCACCAAAGGTTTTAGATGCTCAACACCTTTGGCAAAGAAGGCCTCCTGTTGCTTGACGATTTCCATTGAGACTTTGAGGATAGTGGTGGCGCGTTGATGCAGTGACTTTACCAGCCAATTTGCCGTTTGCAGTTTGTCCGCGACATATTGTTTTTCTTCTTTGTTACGCACAGATTTGCTGATCATGGCGTAATACTGATTGTTGACCAGAACTTTGGGCAGGGTGTCGTTATTAAGTTCAACGAGCCAAGTGTTAGAAGGACCGGACCGCATAATGACATCCGGCGTAATGGGCTGGGTAATAATGTGCTCGAAAGCTTCAGCCGGTTTGTGGCTCAATGCCCAAATTTCATCGATCATGTCTTTAATGTCCTCAAGATCGACGCCGCAGATTTTGGAAAGTGCGGGATATTCATGCTGTTTCAAAAGTTCAATGTTTTCGAGCAATGCCTCCATTGCCGGATCAAAGCGATCTAATTCGCGGAGCTGAATGGCCCAACATTCGGCGAGACTTCGGGCAAAGATGCCGGGTGGATCGAGCGCTTGAAGTTGTTTAAGAACGACCTCAACGCGGCCAACATCACAGCCTAATCGCTCCGCCGCGATATCTAACGCATCCGGTATGCGTCCGGCTTCATCGAGAAAGTCCACCAAATAAAACGCAATAATGCGGTCGGTTGGGTTGGTAATATCCATTTGAATCTGATTGAGAAGATGATCGCGCAACGACACTTCTTGGGAGAGCGTTTGCTCCAAAGAATAATCAGCATTTTCAAACTGGGTGGAACCGCCGCCGCCGCCTGTACTGATCGGGGTGCTCCATTCTGAAAGCGTGCCGCCATCCTCATTGGCAACGGCACTTGCGGGTTCAGCTGCGGGTTCGGCGTCCCATACATTGTCATAAGATTCCATGTCTAGAGCATTCACCTGATCTTCCGTGACATGCTCGCTGGCGTTCATATCTATCGCTTCGAGACCGTCAGGGCCATCGCTGCCGCTCTCCTCGCTGTCGGTTGTGCTTTCACCGGAGCCGTCATGATTGTCAGGCGAGTTGCTATCATCGCGCTCAAGCATTGGATTCTCGGCCAGTTCCGTTTCGACGAAATCGCTGAGATCAATGTTCGACATTTGCAGCAGCTTGATCGCCTGCTGCAATTGCGGCGTCATAACGAGAGACTGACTATGCCGGAGTTCTAATCTGGGTGTTAACGCCATTTTACGTCACACCTACAAACTAAACCGATCCCCTAGATAGACTCGGCGAACGTCTTCATTCCCGACAATATCGGAGGGGGACCCTTCCATGAGGACCATGCCATCATGGATTATGTAGGCACGATCTATGATATCCAAGGTATCGCGGACATTGTGATCTGTTATGAAAACACCGATGCCTCGGTCTTTGAGATGCGAAATAAGATCTCGAATATCTGAAACCGCGATTGGATCAATACCGGCGAGAGGCTCATCCAACAAGATAAAGTGAGGACGGGACGCCAATGCGCGGGCAATCTCCACCCGGCGCCGTTCACCTCCGGAAAGTGCCAATGCCGGTGTGCGCCGAAGATGGGTGATGGAAAATTCAGCGAGCAAAGCTTCAAGCACCGCTTCGCGTCGTTCACGTGATTTTTCAACAACCTCCAGAACTGCGCGGATGTTGTTTTCAACTGTTAGGCCGCGAAAGATCGAGGCTTCCTGTGGGAGGTAGCCGATACCCAAGCGCGCTCGACGATACATTGGCAAATCTGTCAGGTCCTGACCATCAAGGGTAATCGTGCCGTAATCCGGCTGGATCAATCCGGTAATGAGATAGAAACAAGTTGTTTTGCCGGCGCCATTCGGGCCAAGTAGTCCAACCACTTCGCCGCGTTCGACTGAAATAGAAATGCCGCGCACGACCGGACGTTTGTCAAAGCGCTTGCCGAGATTTTCTGCTGTTAGGCCGCGAAAATTATCAGCGACCAACCGCGGCGGCACATCATCATCGGATTTTTTTTCTGGAGACTCATTCGCGGAGACCGCTCGAAGGTTGTTCAAGCTTTCCGGACCGTTTTCCGGGCCATATATAATGGCTGGCCTTTTGTCGTCGCCGCTCATTTTATTCCGTTTGTCCACCGTTATACTGATTTAGGTCAATACTTCCTATACATGTGGATGATCTAGACCATCGGCAAGCCTATATATCCATATGAGTTAATTTAAACCATTGAAGCCTGAAAGCAAACGATGCTGCAAATAATCAAGCCAATATCAAAGGAATTTCAGTTTCTACTTTGATTCTCGGCTGGGTTTCCGTTTTGGAACCAAATACCCGCGGACACGTTTCTTTTTTCGTTTTTGCCTAAGGTTTAAATCATTCTTTTTACCTTTGGGGGATTGTAGGCCAGGGTCGGTTAACAGCTTACTAATTCCAGTGTTTAAATTTATCACGGCATAGTCACCATTAAGTTGGTTGCCGTCGCGGGTAATGCGCACATCGCCATTGAGAGTCACAATTCCGGAAGATACGTCATAAATGCCTTTCCGCGCCCATATTGATTCTGTTGGGGTAACAACCCGTACATTTTCAAAAGCCTGAACGCGGCTTACTCTGGATTTGCCGAATTTGTCTTTGGAAAAAAGCGCAACCAGCGTGTCGGCGCGTAACACTTTACCATCATGATTGGCTGTCGCGTTTTGCCGGGCGATCGCCATCTGTTTCTTTTCGTAATATTCCATCTGCTGGGTGGCCGTTATCCTATCCTTGCCGGAAACCAGGGTTACTTTTTTGCCGGTCACGACCAATATTGCTTGCAGAAGATCGTAGACGCCGGATTGGCCGGTCACGGTTTGGGTTGGCGATGAAATTTTGACATGCCCAATAGCATCGAGACGAGATAAATCTGATCCACCATTTGCGTTATTTTGATAGTAAGCGCGTAAGGTATCAGCTTCGACGTTGGAGGTGCCGCGGGTTGCTTTGGCGTTGCCGGTGGCGATCATAACCTGATTGTCGCGCTGCCATTCAATGCCATTATCGGCGGTGATTTCGATCGGCTGATCATCTTTTCCGGTAGCGAGATCAAGGTTCTGAGCAATTCCCATGGAAGATGCAAACAATATTAGCATCGGCAGCAACCAAATGACGGTCACTATATTCTTGATCGCTGAGGAATTTGAGGTCATTTTTTTCTCGCGATCGGTTGCATGTTCAGTTTTGATTTTCCCGTAAAGTAAAAATGGTTGCCTTTTTTTTCGA
>CAJXJM010000101.1 GCA_913054205.1 uncultured Rhodospirillaceae bacterium | reverse complement strand
GAACCGGAATTGTATGATCTCAATAGTGATCCTGAGGAAATGACGAACCTCGCCGCTGATCCCGAATATCTAGAGGTGCTAAAAAAGTTCGAGACCCGATTGCGTGAGATTCTTGATCCCGAGGCCATCAATGACCTTGCGCTTGCCGATCAGGCTGCGCTTATCGAACGGCATGGCGGCGTGGGAAAAATTTTGGAGCGCGGCGGGCTTTATGGAACGCCCGCGCCAAGCGGTCCTTCGACACGGGTCGCGGCAAAAGTAAGCTAGTCTCCCAGCATCGCAAATATTTCCGGCCCAAATTTCAGGCGAAAGATTTTGTCCAGAATGCCAATTTTTGGATGCCTAGCAGGCTTTGATCAAGGGTGTAGAAACTTCTATATCGCTTTTTCATTTGCCGCCTTCATCTGACCGGATATTTCCATTAGACCCAAATCAAGGCCGGTGACAAAGTGGGCGGCACGGCGGAGCACGCGGTCGGCGCTATCATCCACGACAAAGGTATCAGCCTCCAAATAGTCTGGAGCATGTATGCGGGCGCACCAAATCTCCAAAACACTATGAAAGGTAGGAGCATAGACAATCGCCGCTATCTCCGCCCAGGAATTGTCCACCAATTGATCATCCGGCCCCAAAAAATGGCCGAAATATTTTACCGGCTGATCGCCAGCGCGTTCACTTATTACATTCATTTTCCTTCTCCTCGACATTCTATCTATGGCGCTGCCAGAGGGGTTTTTTTAGAAATGAGTTGCGTTCGTCGACATAAAATTTAATTTGAATGAAATAGAAGTGGGGAAAACAATCGTGATTAACGCTGCAATTATTGGTCTTGGCTGGTGGGGCCGTCATATCGTCTATACGCTGGAAGGGAAAAGCGACAAAATCAGCTTTTCCAGAGGCGTTGACATATATCCAGATACGGCGGCGGATATTGCCCAAGAAAAAGGCCTCATCCTTACTGCTGATTATTCAGATGCACTCAATGATCTCGAAATTGAGGCGATCGTATTGGCGACGCCGCATTCGCTCCATGAAGAACAAATCCTTGCGGCAGCCAAAGCCGGCAAACACGTCTTTTGTGAAAAGCCATTAGCGCTCAATTTGGCGAGCGCTGAGCGGTCTGTAGCGGCCTGTGAAGAGGCGGGTGTTGTTCTGGGACTCGGCCATGAGCGCCGGTTTGAGCCGGCGATGCAGGAAATCGCACGATTGGTGGCAAGCGGAGACCTCGGCACCATTATGCATGTCGAATCGAATTTTAGTCACGATAAGCTGGCTAATCTCGACGGCGATAATTGGCGGGTTTCAACAAAGGAAAGCCCGGCCGCCGCAATGACAGCGACTGGTATTCATACGACAGACGCCTATATCTCTATGTTTGGAGCGATTGAGCAGGTTTTTGCGATGGCAGCGACCCGCAATCCGGCCAATGCCAATGGAGATGTGCTGACTTTTTCAGTGAAATTTAAAAGCGGCGCCACCGGGGCCTTTAACTCTGTATTAGAAACACCGCTTTATATGCGCTTTGCTGTTTATGGCTCTAAGGCGTGGGTTGAAGCCAGGGACTATTCTCATCCGAGTGAGCTCGGCACCGCTGATGTCTTTATCAGCCGCAAAGAAGGAGAGATCGAAAAGACATCTTACGATGATGTCGATACTGTTTTGCTTAACTTTGAGGCCTGGGCCGATGCCATTGCAGGGGCCGTTGAATATCACATTACCAAAGATCAAAAGCTGCAAAATATCGCCGTGTTTGAGGCTATTTGCCAGTCAGCCGAAACTGGTTTGCCGATAAAGCTTTAGGCACCATACGGTTACTTTCGGATCCTCAAATTGCCACACATAAATGTGATAAAACTAATCCTTAAATTGTCGCGTATTGGCGCTTGATTCACCCTCTCGATTATCTTATGAACACGTCTTCTATAAGACTCTGTAAAGTCTAAATGAAAAAAATACAGACAATTAATTCTGCCTAAAGAGGAGATACCTATGGGGTATACCGGATACGAAATGGATACGACGTTCCTACAAGAGGAACATCACACAAACCCACGTCGCTTGTTCTCGATTACAGGTGCAGACTGGCAGGCCCGTGTAGATCACGAACGCCTGCGTCATGAACGCCTTGAACGCGCTCGCACCGAAATGGCCAATGACGATTTGGGGGCATTGGTTGTTTTCGCTGGTGCTAACATTCGATACATCACTGGTTCTTACCAGGGTAACTGGAAATACAACATCAACATTCGTTATGCTGTTCTCTGCCGCGACGCTGAGCCAGTACTATTCGAAACCGCTGGTTCCGATCTGCAATGTGCGATCATCGATCTACCTTGGATGAAAGATCGCATCCGTCCTGCGATGACTTGGCAGTGGGCTGAAGGCGCTGTTGGCGAGATGGCTGACAAAATGGTTGCTTCTATCCTCGACGTTCTCAAAGAGAACGGCGTTGAGAAAGAAAAAATCGGTGTTGATAACTTCGATTTGCCAGCGCTTCACGCGTTTGAAAAAGCTGGCATCAACGTGGTTAATGGCTGGCCGGCTTTCTCTCGTGCACGGACCATCAAAACCATTGACGAGATCGAGCTGCTCAAGCAAGCGTCTTCGATTGGTGATGCTGCCATGTGGCACATCAAACACGAATGGCTGAAACCAGGTGTCACCGAACGCCAAATTGAAGCCAAAGTGCACAAATTCATGCTTAATCGTGGCTGTGAGATCATTTATGACATCATCGTCGCATCGGGTGGTAACACCTCGCCGTATCGTCGTTGGGCAACTGATAAGATTATCCAGCAGGGCGATCTGATTATCGTCGATATTAATGCTGTGGGACCTGGTGGTTATTACATCGATTTTGTGCGGACAATGAAATGTGCTGCCAAAATGTCCCAAGCTGAAATTGATCTGTATCGTGAAACCTATGATTCGCTCTATGCTGGTCTGGAAAATCTGCGGCCGGGCATGACCTCTGCAGATGTTGTTTCCAAATTCCCAGAATATGACGATGATAAATACGGTACAGTGACGTTGCAGCAGTTTGCTCACTCAATCGGCATTACTTTGTATGAAGGTATGTGGATGTCGCGGGCATATTCGCTGAAATATCCAGCCGAGATCAAAGAAAACATGTACTTCGCTATTGAGACTTTTGCCGGTCATCCAGGATTGCCGCAAACCTGCCGTCTCGAAGAGAATGTACTGGTTACCAAAGATGGCCCGGTCATCCAAACCCTAATGGAACATATGGAAGAAGCTGTCGGTGATTACCGCGTCGGCGAATTCCACCACTCAAGTGTGGATGGTCGCGACCACTAGTCTCGACTTTATACGTAAACAAAAAACCGCTGCAGAGAAATCTGCGGCGGTTTTTTTGTGTTGTTTCCCCCTCATCCCGGCCCTCTCCCACGGAGGGGAGAGGGGGAAGAGTAAATGAGATTTTGCGACAAAGTCTTCCTCCCCCTTGATGGGGGAGGATTGAGGAGAGGGTGGCTGTTTTAAAAACAAAAATCTTGGCCTCCTTGTGGGCGTTTGTTAGTCTCCCGAACAAAGTAAAAAAACTAAATTCAGGAAGGAATTCTCATGGCTGGTAAGCCCCCGTATCGCGCTGAACATGTCGGCAGTTTTATTCGCCCCGATAAATTGTTAAACGCTGCCAGGGCCAATAAGGCTGGCGACATTGACGCTGCTGCGTTTGACGCAATGAAAGATGAGAGCATCGCCGAAGTGGTTGCTTTTCAAGATAGCATTGGCATGCCGTCGGTCACCGATGGAGAATTTCGCCGCCGCGTTTGGTCGGGCGGTGTAAGTGATGCGCTTGAAGGTATGGGGATCAAAGATGCTGGAACGATTACCTTTAAAGGAGAGGATGGCGAGGTGTTTATGCCGCCGTCACCCTATGCGGAAGGCAAGCTTAGACGAAAACATAATATCTGTACCGATGACTATAAGTATGTGAGTTCGCTTAGCCCCAAGGGCCAACCCAAAGTCACCATGGCCTCACCGCCTGTGATGCATTTTTTCTTAGGGAATGGCAGCTATAATCCAGAGGTATATCCCTCGAACGAAGAATATTTTGCTGATTTGACCAAAGCCTACCAGGAAGAGGTTGTCGAATTGGCGGCTGCGGGCTGCACCTACATTCAATTGGATGATACCGCGCTGCCCTGCAATTGCGATGAAAGCGCTCGCAAGACCATTCGCGCGCGGGGCGAAGATCCTGATGATCTCACCGACATCTATGTAAAGGCGATCAATTCAGCTGTTGCCGACAGGCCTGACAATATGTTTGCCGGGATGCATATGTGCCGCGGCAATTTGAAGGGTCTGTGGATGGGCGAAGGCGGCTATGAGCCGATTGCCGAGCAGATTTTCAACGAACTGAAAATTGATGCTTTTTTCATGGAATACGACAATGAGCGTTCTGGTGATTTTCAGCCATTGCGGCATTTACCCGCGGGAAAAGTGGCTGTTCTTGGTTTGATTAGCACCAAAACGCCCGTGCTTGAAGATAAGGATGATCTCAAACGCCGGATCGATGAAGCCGCCAAATTCACGCCTTTGGAGCAGTTGGCGATCAGCCCGCAATGTGGCTTTTCATCTGGCGGCGGCGGCGGTCAGGTGGTGACAGAAGACGATACCAAGCGCAAATTGGAACTCGTGGTTGAAGTCGCAATCGATGTTTGGGGAACCGTTTAAAACATGGGGTCCGTGGGGGGAAAGCTCGATTTAGAACTACCGTCTTCGAAAGAAGAGATTGCGCGCATTCAATCTGCGCGCAAGAAAATTGCCTTTGAACAAGCCAAGAAAGCAAAGTTCTACCAAGGCAAACTCGACCACATTGATCCCGACAAGTTAGACGATCCTGAAGAATGGGCTAAAATTCCGATCATCGACAAAGAAACACTCCGTGATCTTGGCGTGGAGAATTTCCGCGATCTTTTCTGTATCGCCGAACAAAAAGATATTGCTGAATACTGGCGTTCGGGTGGGGCAACGGGCGTGCCGCTCTATTATCCTCGCACCTACACCGACCTGCATTACACCTACATTCAGCTCTGCCGATGCTGGACGATAAGCGGGCTCAACGAAGATGATATCTGCCACCAGTCGTTTCCCTTTGGCGTGCATCCTGCCGGCCAATTATGGTCGAGGACAGCCAATCAGGTCGGTATTGGCGTTCTCTGGGCTGGCTCCGGCGCCAATACGCCATCCCGAACACAATTGGTACTGATTGATGATCTCCAACCAACGATTTGGATGGGCATGCCGAGCTATGGTCTGCATCTGGCAAACCTCGCAGAAGAAATGGGCATCGATTTGGCTTCCGGTAATGTGCGCAAAGTCATTGTCGGTGCGGAGGCGCTTTCAGATGCCAAACGTGAAAAGTTAGAGCGTTGTTGGGGCGCTGAAGTTAATGATTTTTTCGGCATGACTGAGATTGGCATTTTGGGCGCAGACAGCCATGTGCACGAAGGTTTTCATATCTGGACCGATCAAGCAGTGTTTGAAGTCGTTGACGAAGATACAGGTCTGCCTGTTCCGGAAGGCGATGACGGCTTGATGGTTATTACGCCGCTCTATTGCAATACATCGACGCCGTTTCTGCGTTGGAGCTCAGGCGATATTGTACGTATTACCGATAAAACGTCTCTTGAAGGCCCGTTTTCGATTTTCCCGGTAATGCAACATGCCCATCGCACTGTTGGGTTTTCGAAAATCAAAGGCATTAATATAAATCATTCTGAATTTGAAGATTTTATGTTTCGGTTGCCGGAGATCAACGACTTCAAAGTTGAATTTGTCGCAACTGATGGTCTTGATGATTTGCTGGTCAGCGTCGAAATTCAGCAAAATTCCGATGCCAAAACTGTAACAGAAAGCCTGGTCGAGAGTATTCGCAGCGTGTTCGAAGTGCGCCCTGTTATTAATTTGCTGGAAACGGGAACATTGGCGAAAGAATTTGAAGCCAGCGTCAAAGCGCCGCGATTTGTCGACAAAAGAAATTAAAAAGCAGCTTTAACGTCGATCTCTTAACAGTCGATCCCCTAACATATGTATTTATGGTTACAATAAAGTACTCGTAATTTGGCATAAACTCCCAATATGTTGTGTAATCGGTCCTGTGGACCGCCATATTTTCTATTGAGGAAAACACCGAAAAGGAGATTCTCAATGACCTATGCACCTGATATTTCAGCAGAAATTACCGCTGAATTAGATATCCTCTCCATCAATTTAAAACGAGAATTAGCCGCGATTATGCCGGTTAACCCGACCTGCGCCGATATTTTGCGCATGGTTGTAGTCAACGATGTTTCATCCAGTGTTGCCTTAGATATTGGTGAACTTTCTTCTTATACCGACAAAACGCTGGCGTTCATAAAGCGCCGTGTGACGGTTATGGCGAAACTCGGGTGGCTACGCTACAGCCGCCGGACTGGCCGCGTAAAAATGGGCGATTTGTTTGCGATGAAAGAACATTCGGTTATCCGTGAGTTGGATTTTCTCATTAGCCAAACGCAAAACAGCCTCAAAGAACTTCAAACTGAGCATAAGTCCGAAGATTTCGCATTTGCCTAAAGTGCAACACGGAAATCTTTTGAATTGAAACTTCTGATCTTTCTCTTCTTAATAGTTAAAAAGGGGAGTTGATTAATGAAGCTATTGTATTTTGATGATTTTAAACTTGGCGTGCTTGATGGTGCTGAGGTCATTGACGTGTCCGAGGTGGTGCAGGATATCCCGCATCGTGATCAGCAAGACATTATGGCCGGGCTTATCGCTGATTTTGATATGTATCGGGCGAGGCTGGAAAAGGCAGTCTCATTAGGGGTCGGCATTCCGCTTGTTTCGATTCGCATTCGGCCGCCCTTACCTCGGCCGGTAAATGTCGACTGCATGGCAGTCAATTATATGGAGGATGGAACGCGCGAGGAGCCGGCACCAATCAATGCCTTCCATAAATCGCCCTCCTGCATTATTGGCCACGAGGATACAATGGTGTTGCAGGACATTCCGGCAACCATTTTTGAGGGTGAAGCTGAGATTGCGATTATTATTAGCAAACGAGCTTCAAACGTATCAGCCGCTGACTCGATGGATTATGTGTTTGGCTATACCAACTTTATCGATGGATCGGCGCGGGGGCTTCAGCCGCCTGGCAGTAATTCGTTTTTTCAGATGAAATCTCGGGAAACCTATGCACCGATTGGCCCTTACATCGTGACCGCTGATGAAATCGATGATCCTCAAAAAATGCAAATAAAATTGTCTGTTAACGGCGAGGTGAAACAGAACTTTAACTCTGATGATATGGCACATGACATGCGGCGCTGTATTGAATGGGCGAGTGCGATCCATACCTTGGAGCCCGGCGATATATTGGCAACGGGCACAAACCATCGTGGCTTAAATGCCTTTCAAGATGGTGATGTCGTGGAATTGGAATGTGAAGGTTTGGACGTCTTGCGCATCCATATTCAGGATGATCTCAAACGTACCTGGTCCCGGGAAACCCGGCTCGACCGGCAGGAACAGGGGCATAATCCTCCCCATGCGCCGCAATTATCAGGCAAATATACACCCGACTAAATTGCGCCGGTTCAACGATTGAAGGTCGTTGTCAATTGGATGCTAACGCAGCGGTAGAACAAGCTGGTGTTAGGGGACTGCTGCTTCGGGGAACGCTCCTTGAGGCCGGTTTTGCCTGCGGATGCGCGTAAATAATAAAGCTAAAATAAGCAAGTTTATGACACCGGCAATGCTGCCAATGCTAAAGGCCCAATTGTAGTTACCGGTAGCATCAAACATAAGTCCTCCCTGCCAGCCGCCTATAGCCATTCCGATCCAGCCGAATAAGGAGACCGTCGCCATTCCGCGCGCTAAAAAGCCAGCGGGCACCATCATTCGGACGCAGACCAGGAACGAGGCCATAACACCGGAAAAAGCCACACCAAAGATGATGGCCAAGGCGTAAATTGCCACGATATTTTGTGCGTGTGGGAAAATGAAAATAACC
>CAJXJM010000100.1 GCA_913054205.1 uncultured Rhodospirillaceae bacterium | reverse complement strand
CGCGCCCGGGCTTGGGTATTTTCTTCGGTGGTATCGGCCTCGGTGTCGCCAAAGACCGATGCCAACATGCCTTCAAAAGCTTTCATCGCATCAAGAATAGGTACTGTGTCATAGGCGATGCCCAAAATATCCGCCTGCTCGGCGGCATCATCGAGACTGTCTTGAGAGGTATAAGGCGAGGGCATCATCACGCAATGCACTTTGTCGGCACCAATTGCATCAACGGCTACAGCCGCCGTAAGTCCTGAATCAATACCGCCTGAAAGCCCCAGAATGACTCCCGGAAAACGGTTTTTGTTGACATAATCGCGCAATCCCAAAACCATTGCTTGATAAATCGAGGCTAACATTTGCTCGCCATTTTCGCCCGCCGGTTCGATCTCGCCCGGCGCGCATTCCCAGCCTTGATCAGATTTCGACCATTTTGTGGTTACCTGCCCCAAAACAAAGCCCGGCATCTGGATCTGTAGTTTGCGATCCGCCGACAGGACAAAGGAGCCGCCATCAAAAACAAGCTCATCCTGGCCACCGACTAAATTGACGTAAACCAACGGCAAATTAGATTCGGTCACCCGTGCAACAGCCAAATTTATGCGCTGATCAGATTTATCCACTTCAAAGGGCGAGCCGTTAATAACAATCAGAATTTCGGCGCCCGATTCATCGAGGCATTCGGTGACATCTGTATCCCACATATCCTCGCAAATCATCACACCAAGCCGAACGCCTTTAAACGGGATCGGCCCCGGCACAGGCCCTTGATCAAACACCCGATCTTCATCAAAGACACCGTAGGTCGGCAGAAGATGTTTATACCGAATTGTCACGATCTCGCCCTGATCAAGGAG
Source organism: uncultured Rhodospirillaceae bacterium (assembly GCA_913054205.1). Lineage (GTDB taxonomy): Bacteria > Pseudomonadota > Alphaproteobacteria > Rhodospirillales > UBA2165 > TMED23. Next base: position 7,192 of record CAJXJM010000100.1, on the reverse strand, counting down.
CATGACCGCATTGTAGAGCTTACCGTCCTCTCTCCAAGGCACGCCGATAATAAGTGCTGGGCCGCCGTCTTTGGTTTCGGCTGCTAAAGCTTTGACTTTACTTTCGATACGATCGAGAAATGCCGGCTTAAGCACGAGATCTTCCGGCGGATAACCACTGACAGTCAGTTCACCGGCAACCACCAGATCAGCGCCATCATCTTTGGCGCGCGCGCGCGCGGCGCGGATCAAGTCTATATTGCCGTCAATATCACCCACAGTTGGGTTTATTTGCGCAAGCGCAATTGAAAGTTCAGTGGTCATCCAATAAGTCCAATTTCTATAAGTATATAGCGGCCCTTTTATTTCACACGCGCCGAAAGCGGGCAAGCATAAGAAGAAAATCGCGTTCCTTCTAGTAATCCGAGGCAGAAATCGCTATGAAAGAAGTATGGCAGATGAAACTTCGAAAAGCGGGCAGCCTGTAGAACAAGTCGTTTGGATGGGATCGGATACGGATCGCACGCAGCAACCCGTCGTCGCCCCTCCGAACCCAACGCCAGCACCAGCGGCGCAACCTGCGCCAGCCCCGAGGGAACCCGACCATTCGCCGGCAAATGGCGTCGCCGCAAAAGATCAAAGCAAAGCTCTCGCACAAACTGTTATCTCAGCATTTACCGACCGTTTAAAGGATGAAGCGCAAAAACGTGGCGGTTATCTGACGATTGGCGATATCGATCAACTCAGCCGCGAATTTGATCGCAAACGCGAAGCCCTGGAAACAGTCTTTCAACAAAGTTTTGAGCAATATGTTCACATTCGCGAACGCGCCGCTTTTGATCATGCGCGCCGATTCCCCTTCGACCGGGTGATCGTCAATACATTCGCAGCCCTTTTTAATCAGGACCGTGTCGCCAAAGACGGCCCGAAAGCGGTTACCCGCCGTGTGCTCCCAGGTTTTTTCATGGCGTTGGACAAAATGATTGGTCCGGATGCGATGGAAGATTATCAAGCGCGCTGCCGCAAAATTGTGGCCCGCCTGAGCCCTGGTGATGAAAGCGATTTTGACTGGTTAACGCTCTATGCCGACCTAGAATCTAAAAAAGTGTGTTTCGATGCTTTGGTCACCTTTGCGCCCTATTTCGAAGATATTAAAAAGCGCCAAGCGTGGTTTATACCAATCGTCAACAATGATTTGCGCGCTAACGAAGATTGGGAATTGACCGAGGATGGTTTTCTCAATTTGACCGACGAAATGTTTTCGGATTTGCGGGCTGAATTGGCCGATGCTGGGCTGCGAAAAATGCTGGAAAAAACCTATAGCGGTGTAACCTGTTTCGAACTCGACCGCGCCTTTGAAAAAATGGACAAAGCCCGGTCTTCTTAAAATATCAGAAGCTCTAGTTTTTAAAGAATTCACTCAGCGCTGCATAGGTTTCATCCGGCGCTTCTTCGGCAAGAAAATGCCCACAAGGCAGTCCCGCCCCTGACACGGTTTCACATTTATCCTGCCAGGTCTCCAAAACATCATAACATTTACCCATCGCACCTTTTTCTCCCCACAACACAAGTGTCGGGCAAGAAATTTTGTTCTCAGCATCTCTATCGCCCCGATCAAACTCGAGATCGAGTGACGCGCCGGCCCTGTAATCTTCGCAGCTGGCGTGAATGGTTGCTGGATCAGAGAAGCAGCGAATGTATTCCGCCATTGCCTCTTCGGTAAAACAATCACCCGCCGACCAGTGACCGGTTTTTTTACGAAGATAATATTCAGGGTCCGAGCCAATCATCTTCTCCGGTAGGTCAAAATCCTGGATCAAGAAATACCAATGGTAATAACTCGTCGCCGTTTTTTGGTCAGCTGTATCGTAGAGCGTCAATGTCGGCACAATATCCAAAAGCGCCAGCTTGGTGACGGCCTCTTGATGATCAAGTGCCATCCGGTGGGCTGTGCGGGCACCACGGTCATGGCCGGCGACGGCAAATTTCTCAAAACCCAAATGCTGCATCACCTGAACCTGATCATTCGCCATTGCCCGAAAAGAATAGGGACTGTGATCTGCTGTGCTTTCCGGCTTGGATGAGTCTCCATAGCCACGAAGATCGGTCGCAACAACAGTATAATCATCCGCCAATTTTGGCGCGATTTTATGCCACATGACATGGGTTTGCGGATAGCCGTGCAATAGTAAAAGAGGCGGGCCATCGCCGCCGACAAGCGTGCGAATAGTGGCTCCATCCGTCTCAATATCAGATTGATGGAAGCCCTCAAACATCGCTATTGGACCTTAAATGCCGCCAACGACTTGCTTCATAACACTGGTTTTATTGTTGGCGCGATCTTCTTTCAGACGATCCGCAAACGTGAAAGCCAGTTCTAAAGCCTGGCGACCATTCAAGCGTGGATCACAATGCGTGTGATAGCGGCTCGATAGATCAGCTTCCGTAATTGCTTGCGCGCCGCCAACGCATTCAGTGACATCTTGACCGGTGAGCTCGAAATGAACGCCGCCTGGATACGTGCCTTCCGCATTGTGAACGGCAAAAAAGCCTTCCACTTCCCGAATGATATCATCGAAATGACGCGTTTTGTATCCAGAGCTCGCCTTAACCGTATTGCCATGCATCGGATCACAAGACCAAACGACGATGCGGCCTTCGTCTTTAACTTTTCGCACAAGGGCCGGCAAAGCCTCTTCGACTTTGTCCGCACCCATGCGAGAAATCAATGTTAGGCGTCCCGGCTCATTTTCCGGGTTCAAGCGGTCAATGAGCTGAATCAGATAATCAGGCTCTGTTGTTGGCCCAATTTTCGCACCAACAGGATTGCCAATACCACTCAAAAATTCGAGATGCGCATTATCAAGCTGGCGGGTGCGTTCCCCGACCCACAACATATGCGCCGAGGTGTCGTACCATTCGCCAGTTAGTGAATCGACACGGGTCATGGCTTCTTCATAACGCAGCAGCAAAGCTTCATGCGAGGTGTAGAATTCCGTTTCTTTAAGTTGCGGCGCTGTTTCAGAGGTTAATCCACAGGCCGCCATGAAATTGAGCGACTCATCCAAACGTTCGGCTAAATCTTTATATCGTTCACCAATCGCGCCATCTGCAACGAACCCCATATTCCATTGATGGACACGATGAAGATCAGCAAAACCACCTTGAGCAAATGCGCGCAAGAGATTAAGCGTCGAGGCAGATTGGTTATAGGCGCGCACCATACGCTCAGGATCAGGAATGCGTTTTTCTGCAGTGAAATCGATGCCGTTAATGATGTCGCCGCGGTAACTTGGAAGTTCGACACCATCGATTGTTTCCGTATCGCCGGAACGCGGTTTGGCAAACTGACCCGCCATACGCCCAACTTTAACAACCGGGCAAGCCGCACCAAAGGTCAGCACAACGGCCATCTGCAATAACACACGGAATGTGTCGCGAATGTTATCCGGGTGAAATTCACGGAAACTTTCTGCGCAGTCGCCACCTTGCAGCAAAAATGCTTTACCTTCGGCTACTTTTGCCAATTGACGTTTGAGATTGCGAGCTTCTCCAGCAAAAACCAAAGGCGGATAACCTGAAAGGGTTTTCTCAACTTCTTCGAGTTTTGCTGCGTCCGGGTATTCCGGAACTTGCAAGATAGGTTTTCCGCGCCAACTATCGGGCGACCAATTATTTGCCATTGTCTTTACTCATTATTCCCAGGTGTAGATAATCTTTTAAAAGTGGCGCACTCTATACGCCTATATGAACTCAAATTCCAGAGAAAACGTAAGAAAAAGGGTAATCCAGTAATTCAATGAAAGCACTCCAAATCGATCAATTTGGCGGACCTGAGGTCCTGCGTCTCGCCGATATCCCTGAACCAACAGCTGCGCCAAACGAGGTTTTGGTAGAAGTTCATGCCGCCAGCGTTAATCCCGCTGACAGTAAAGTCCGCCAAGGAACCGGTCCCAGCGCTGGAAACGTCACCTTTCCTTACATTATTGGCCGTGATTTTTCTGGCGTGATTAAAGTCGTCGGCAGTGACGTAACCGAGTTCCAAGCTGGCGATCCGGTCTTTGGTGTGTTGCCAATGGGAGTTGAGGGAACGTATCTCGAGGCCTTGACGATTGACGCCAGCCTGATCGCCGCAAAACCAGATACTCTATCTCACGTTGACGCTGCAGCGCTTTCGCTTTCCGGTCTAACGTCCCTGGTTTCCTTAGAAGACACGCTCCACCTTCAGGCGGGCGAGAATATTCTCATTCATGGCGGCGCCGGCGGTGTCGGTAGTTTTGCCGTGCAACTTGCTCATCATATTGGCGCGCATGTCAGTGTGACCGCCAGCCCTGCTAATCATGCCTATTTATTGGAACTCGGCGCCGATGAGGTGATTGATTACAACACGCAGGATTTTACGGTCGTATTGTCAGACCTGGATGTGGTTTTTGATCTGGTCGGCGGCGAGGTGCATCAACGCTCATTTGAAGTATTGAAACCGGGAGGACGTTTGGCCTATATCGCGCCGCTTTTGAAAGACGCCGAGCCGCCCAGAGACGACGTTGAAGTATTGCGGCCAAAAGTCGGACGAGACCGACCCCATCTTCAGCGCATTATTGATCTCCATGAGACGGGCGCCATAAAAGCGCCTAATCTTCAGATATTACCTTTGGAAGAAGCCGGTGCCGCCCACAGCCTGATCGACACCCACCACGTCCGCGGCAAAATCGTCCTGCAGGTTAGATAGTTAATTAAGTATGGTGTCCCATTAATTATACAGCTTTTCGTTACGCAGGATCAGGGCGTTTTGAGCGCATGGTGACGAACTCTTCCGCTGATGACGGATGAATGCCGGTCGTCGCATCAAACTGCGCTTTGGTCGCCCCGCATTTCATCGCGATTGCTACCCCTTGAATTATCTCCGGCGCGTCCAAGCCCATCATGTGACAGCCAACAACTCTGTCGGATTTAGGGTCAACAATCAACTTCATCACCGAGCGTTCATCCCGGCCCGACAAGGTATGCACCAGCGGCTTAAAGTTAGAATCATAGACATCGACGTTACCGAATTCAGCGCGCGCCGCTTCCTCGGTTAACCCACACGTCGCAATTGGCGGCGTTGAAAAAACAGCCGACGGCACATTGGTGTAATCGGTTGTGTGAGTGTCCTTGTTGAACAACATATCCGCCAAGGCATGGCCTTCCTGGATCGCCACCGGTGTCAGCTGAATGCGGTCCGTCACGTCTCCCACGGCATAGATATGCGGCTGGGACGTGCGGTTGAATTCATCGACTTTGATTGAGCCATTTTCATGCAATTCGACGCCCGCGGCTTCAACACCGAGACCCTCTGTATTAGCGGTCCGACCCGTCGCATACATTACGCAATCGGTCTCTAAAATCTCATCGTTACCGAGACGCAGGCTTAACATATTGCCTTGCTTCTCGATACTTTCGACGACGGTTTCTGAGAGAATGGTGATTCCGCGCTTTTCCATTTCATCGGTCAGCGACATACGCATATCATGGTCAAAGCCGCGCAAAATAGCCTCCGCCCGTATGATTTCTGTTACTTCAACGCCGAGGCTCGCAAAAATGCCGGCAAATTCGACAGCAATATATCCGCCGCCGACAATCACCATACGTTTGGGCAGTTCAGGTAATTCTAGTGCTTCATTGGAGGTAATCACGTATTCGATTCCCGGAATATCCGGCATCGACGGCCAGCCGCCGACCGCTATGAGAATGTTTTCACCCGTTATACGCTTGCCAGCGATCTCGACCGTATGATCATCAACCAACACGCCCCGGCCCTCTTTGAGTTCAACATTGTTATCCCGCAAAATGCGGAGATAGATGCCGTTCAAGCGGTCGAGTTCGGTATTTTTATTGTCGATCAGCTTTGACCAATCGTGGCTCGCACCCTCAATCGTCCAGCCATAATTGACCGCATCTTCCATGTAATCTGCATAATGGGCGCCATAGATCAGCAGTTTTTTAGGAATGCAGCCGCGTAACACGCAGGTGCCGCCAACACGGTCTTCTTCACAAACCGCAACGCGGGCGCCATAACCACCGGATAATCTGGAAGCACGAACGCCGCCGGATCCGGCCCCGATTGTGATCAGGTCATAATCATAATTCGACATAGTGTTTTATTACCTTGGTTAAATTCGTTTGAAATTTGAGCGGAGTATAACGAGCGAAAACGAACCTGTAAAAACCATCGTTCTTCAATTAAAAGTCATTTCCATATCTAAGTTCAATTGACCTTCCAGCCACTGGAACGGTTATGGTACTTAAATCGAACAGAGATTTTGAAATGACTATAAAAATATGAACACTACAACAAAACTGGTTTCACTTATTGGCCTATCAGTTGCCGTCGTTGCCATCGCGGTTTACGTCATGTTCAACTCACTCGGAACCGCGATTGGAACCGCTGATGCAGATACCCAAACCCGAAAGTTATGCAGAATGGATATAACGCAATCGTTCTCACCCTAAAGGGATATGGAAACCCAATGGTGTCTCTTTCGTTGTTATGTCCGAGGGATGTCCGAGTATTCCCTCAGACGAACATATATCGTGAGTGCTGGTCTGGGTTTCGTTTGACGTTCTCAACGAACTGAACGATTGCTTTACCACCTCTCCCATTTCACGGCATATCTGCTATAATCTCAGCATGAAACGATTGCTGCCCATTCTGATTGTCTTTGGAGTGTTCCTTGGAAGTGCGGGTATTAATCGTGTTCTGGAACAAGGGTGATGTCGTTGATTGCTGACATTGTTTTAGTTTTTCATTTTTGCGTTGTGATTTTTATTACTTTTGGGTTTTTTCTTATACCAATTGGTTACAAGTTTGATTGGGGTTGGATTGCAAATACACAATTAAGAATATTTCATAGTGGAATGATGGTGTTCATCACACTGGAAACATTATTGGGAATAACCTGTCCACTCACTTCCATTGAAAATAGTTTGCGTGGAATTTATCAATCCAAATCATTTATTGGATATTGGATTAAGCAAATCATTTATTGGGATTTTCCAACCCAATTTTTCATCATTTTGTATTGTATATTTTTAGGATGGACTTTTTTAATGTGGAAACTATGTCCACCAAGAAACACTAAAAAGAATTAACAAGTTAGGGTTCTAATCATTCTGTAAATCCTACGTCATCTCGTATCGGGTGCATACCAAAACGACCAATCCATCCCCTCACCCC
>CAJXJM010000099.1 GCA_913054205.1 uncultured Rhodospirillaceae bacterium | reverse complement strand
GCTGCTCCAGAATATAGACACGGATGGCGCTTGATAGATTGCCGCTGGGTGTGTCGAGCCGGTCATTGTCGATCTCTGTAACGAGCTGATTAATCGATTTTTCGCGCTCATCACAGAGCTCCTTCAGTTTGGTCCAAAAGGCTTCTTCCAGTGATATGCTGGTGCGATGCCCGGATATCAAGACAGAGCGTTTGCGAATGGCGCTGGCGGCGCTTTGATCGACCATTATGATTTTTTCTTTTTCGGTTTTTTGTTACGCCTGGCGGCTTCCCAGGCTTTTTGCGCCCAGCGGGGTAGTTCTTCTTCATCTTCCAAAACATCTGCCGGGACTTCAAAATACGGCATCTTCATTTGATTTTGTTCAGGTTTATCTTCATGAGGGATAAATTGCTCCGCCTCCATGGCTTCAAAATCGGGCTGATTAATCTCGTCGACGCGGAGATAAAATCGATCAGACCGTGTGATCAGGCCGAACATCGTGCCATCAACATAGAGGCCTACTCCGCCGAACATCGCGCGTGCTGATACGCCGTCCACAGCGGTTAACAAATCCAGAATGTATTCTTTATATCCAGGGCTAGCGGCCATGACTTACACATACCTGACGATTGTGAAGGCGGCGACCCAGACACCATTCAGAAGACAGGCAACAGCAAATAGATACAAACTGCGGCGGATATCCTGAGGGGTGGCTTGCGCGGTGCCGTCTCCGATCCAAGGATCATTTTTGGTTTCCTGGGTAAATTTACGAGGACCCCCGAGCGCCAAATTAAACGCACCTGCGACTGCCCCCAGCGCGACGCCCAAATTGTAGCTGCGAAACTTTCTGGCATCCCGCAACATGGTTTTGAGCGCGCCTGCCGGATTGGCTGTTGGTACAAACAGGCTCGCCAGCACAACAAAAAGGCCACTCAATTGAGCTGGTATGATCAATAAGATGTCGTAGAGGCGGGCTGCAGTAAATCCAAAGGCGCGGTGTTTATCCGTTTTATGACCCAGCTCCTCGTTCATGACGGCCACGGCCTGATAGATTAACAACCCGGGAAAGCCAAACAGCACATACCAAAATACCGGTGCCACCGCGCGCGTCGTCAGCAACATACAGCTTGTTTCGATCGCCGCTCGCGCGACTCCGTGGTCATCCATCTTTGCGGACGCCTCCTTTATCAGTGGCGTGATAGCTTGCCGCGCAACCTCCAATCCTTGGTCGCGAAGCGCCAAGCCAACTTTCCGAACTGCTGTGTAGGTGCCACGCTGACTGATCAGCATGACCAACAAAATGGTTTCAAAAATCCAGGCAAAGGGTAGAGTTTGACTGAGCCAGGCAAACCCCCACCCAACACTGCCTGAGACAGCAATGACAACGATTGCGGCAATGCTTCCTCGCACAGCTCGGTCCATTTGGCTGCGGGTTTCCCGGTTAAGCTTGCGGTCGAACCAACTCACCATATTCTCGATCAAAGCAAGGGGATGCCCCGTTAGCCGGGTAAGGAACCTCAACTGCCCCGCATAAGTTTCAATGACCATTGCCATTAACAACAAAATTAAGGGGTCAAATCCGCCAGCATGATCTGAAATACCGAATAAAAACATCGCCCTAGAATGAGCATCCCTCGGTTTGGCGTCAACAATCGATTTCAACCTTTTGTTATCGGTCCTTGCAGGCTGACCGAGCCCGGTCTATGAAGTTAACACCAGTTAAGTCCCACAGGAGAAGATGCTCATGCCGCTTCGACGCGTTTATTTTTATCTTATTTTGGCGGTTGTAATCGTTGCTGCTGGTTTTGGTATTCGCGCTTTTAAGGATCAGGCATCTATTCAAGGCGGCCCGGCCGGAGTGGTTACTAAAACAAGCTCAAGCGGCACGGCGTCGATTGGCGGGTCTTTTACGCTGGTTAATCAAGAAGGCGCCGTTGTCTCTGAAAAAACCTTCCACGGCAAATATTCTCTGATCTTTTTTGGCTACACGTTTTGCCCGGACGTCTGCCCAAACACCTTATCGACATTTTCAACGGTGATGGATTTGCTGGGAAAAGATGCGATAAAAGTTCAGCCGATATTTGTGACAGTTGATCCTTTGCGTGATACCCCCGAACATCTTAAATCCTATCTCACTCATTTTCACAAAAGTTTTGCTGGCCTGACGGGGAACGTCCAGCAAATTGAGCATGTCAAAAAAGTGTTTCGCATTTACGCCGCCAAATCCCAGCAAGACGCGACGGATCCAGATGATTATTTGATGGATCACTCCTCGGTGAGTTATCTTATGAGTAAGGACGGTAAATTTCTGACATTTTTCAGCTATGGCATGGAAGCCGAAGCGATCGCGACCAAGCTCAAAGATTTTTTATGAGGTTAGATTTTAATTTTGGATGCGAGTAAACCCTTCTGGGAACAGAAAACTTTATCCGAAATGTCCTTGGAAGAATGGGACTCGCTTTGTGATGGCTGTGCGAAATGCTGTCTCCATAAACTTGAAGACGAAGATAGCGGCGAGGTTTCCTATACAAATGTTGCCTGCAGCCAATTGGATCTCGGTAGTTGTCACTGTAAAAACTACGTCGAGCGCACGTTCTTGGTGGCCGATTGTGTTGAACTCACCACAGCAAATCTGAGCAGTCTCCAATGGTTGCCGCCAAGTTGTGCCTATAGATTGTTGCATGAAGGCAAAAAATTGTTTTGGTGGCATCCTTTGGTATCGGGTGATCCCAATACGGTTCATGAGGCAGGAATCTCTATACGCGGACGTGCGGTTGAGGAGAAAGACGCGCTTGATCTTGAAGATCACGTTGTGACCTGGCCGGAAGAGACGACATGAAGAAGCAACATGACGAAGAAAGCTGATACGCTTCAAATCATAAATTTAGACGGTCGTGACGTTCCGGTGCGGATCAGGCGAAATGCGCGGGCACGCCGCGCCATTTTAAGGGTCGATACCGATAATGAAGGTGCCCTTGTTACATTGCCGTCCCGCGCCAGTGAGCGCGAAGCGCTTTTGTTGGTTCAGGATAAATCCGGTTGGCTGTTGGCGAAGCTTGATAATCTACCCAAAAAAATTCCATTTGAGGACGGCGCAAAAATCCCCATGCTGGGTGAAAAATATACACTTCGCCATGACCCTGATCTCATTGGTGTTGCCCTAAAACAAGACGGCGAAATTCGCATAAGCGGGCGGCCTGAGCATTTTACCCGTCGTTTCCTTGATTGGCTCAAACGCCAGGCAAAGTCGGAAATTGAGTTTAGAGCTTTTGATATGGCAGCCAGCTTAGACCGCAAGATCGGCCGCATCACGGTGCGCGACACAAAATCAAGGTGGGGCTCTTGCGCCCCCAATGGTAATCTATCGTTCTGCTGGCGTTTAATTATGACACCTGAATGGGTGATGGATTATGTCGTCGCCCATGAAGTTTCCCATCTGCGACATATGGATCATAGTGCAGCGTTTTGGCAGACGGTCGCCGGTTTTGATGTTCAGGTTGATGCCGCCCGCAATTGGCTCAACGACAATGCTGAACAGCTACAACGCTACGGTTGAGAAAAACACACAGCCACGCGCAAGCTTCGGATAGTTTTTATTCATCGATCAGGTAAAGTGTTGATTATGAAAAATCAAAGTGTTGATCAAACTGAACTTGTTGAGCAAACCTGCGCTCTCATAGAGGCCTATGAGGAAGGAACGCCGACACTCGCATATCTCGGCGACGCTCTTGAAATGAGCCCCACTCATTTGCAGCGGGTGTTTAAAAAGGCGACCGGCATATCGCCGCGTGAATATGCTGAAACCCACCGCCTTGAAATTTTTAAAGCCAATTTAAAATCCGGCCAATCCGTGACATCTTCGATGTATGACGCCGGCTTTGGTGGTTCCAGCAGATTATATGAATCCTCGAACGGCAAGCTCGGCATGACACCGGCGAGCTATGGCAAAGGCGGTAAAGGAGCGGAGATTAGCTACGCCATTGGCAATTGTAGTCTCGGGCGGGTTTTGGTGGCGGCAACGGCGCATGGTTTGTGCCGGGTGTGTTTTGGCAGCTCAGTCAAAGAAGTTGAGCAAGAGCTGGCGGAAGAGTTTCCAAAAGCTAAATTGCGCCGCAATGAAAAAAATATGGCGGAGATATTGTCAACAGTTCTAGCTGTGCTTGAGAGTTTTGACATAAAAATAAAATCGCTTCCGTTTGATATACGAATCACAGCATTTCAGGCTAAAGTCTGGTCCTACCTTCGGCGCATTCCCGCCGGTATGACGCAAACCTACGGCGAAATTGCGGCGGCGATTGGTGTGCCCAAAAGCGCTCGGGCTGTCGGAAAAGCCTGTGGCTCGAACCCCATTGGCGTTATTATTCCCTGTCACCGCGCTGTCGGAGCGACCGGCGATCTAACCGGTTATCGCTGGGGGATTGATCGTAAAAAAGCGCTGCTCGAGATCGAAAAATCTATTTCCGATTAGGATCGTTCCAAAGATGCAGACGGTCTGCGGCGGTTTTTGCAAAGCGGACGATCTGGGTTCGGCGGCGAGCTGCATTGAGTTTGCGGGTCTGAGACTCTCTGATCACGGCCGCATTATAGGCATCGGCGATCATAATGCCGCATTCATCCGGTAATATTTCGAGCGGAAAGCCATTGGCGACGGCAAAATACATTTGATCGCTGAAGGGAAGATATTCTTGCCATTTATCGTCGCTGCGAAAATCAGCGACCGAGGACTTAATCTCAATAATGATAAATTGGCCGGCTTTGTTGAGGCCAATGACATCTACCCGGCGTTTGGACAGCAGTTTGAATTCGGTGAGCGGGCTGTAGCCTAGATTGCGAAGATAGCGGCAAATACCGCGGGCGATGTCACCGGCTTCAAATGGCCCTAGTGCCGGGATGTCTTGTTCAAACCCGTCCGGGTCAAACTCCATGTTCATTATATGTTTCTCCCAGAGTTTTATCCTAATCGGAAAGTAATGGGCGGCGCAAGGGGGCTTTATTTGGTGGGCAGTATTTAAAAAAGACGCTACAAGATTGGTATGCAACAGGTACTCCAACAAGCCCAAGAATCGCTAACTCTTCAGACCTCCGGCCAGGGACTTTATGAGCTTACCTGCGAGGTAGTTGAGTGGACGGATAATCTGACAATCGAAACCGGGATGATGACGCTCTTTTGCCGTCATACTTCGGCATCTTTGATCATTCAGGAGAACGCTGATCCTGATGTGATGGTTGATCTTGAGAATTTTTTCAAAAAACTCGTGCCCGAGGATTTGTTGCTGTATCGCCACACCGCCGAAGGTTCCGACGACATGCCGGCACATATCAAGGGGGCGCTCACTCAAACGACGCTGAATATTCCGATTGCCGATGGCCGCCTCGCGCTTGGCACCTGGCAGGGGATTTTCCTTTTCGAGCACCGGGTCCAAGCGCACACCCGCAACCTGATACTTCATGCGGTCGGAGAATAAGTGTGAGCAGCGCCGTTTTAGAAAAAGGTCTTGAACTTCATCAGGCGGGGAAATTTGACGAAGCCGAGGCAATTTACCGGGAAGTACTTGCTGGCGAAGATGACACCACCGATGCCCAAACGGACGCATGGCATTTTCTCGGATTAATCATGCAGCAGCGCGGGCAATTTGATCAGGCGATTGAATTTATCGAGCGCGCCATTTTGGCCGATCCAACCCGTTCCACTTTTTATTATAATTTGGGTGCGACTTTCATGGCGGTTGAAGATTTAAGCTCGGCCGCAGAGGCGTACGATAAGGCCTGCCAGTTAAAACCCGATTGGCTCGATGCCTTGGTCAGCTTGGGCACCATTCAAGGCCAGCTCGGAAAGTACCCGCCGGCGGAAACAACCCTTCGCCAAGCTCTTCAAATCGATCCCGACAATGTCGAGGCGATGATTAGCCTGACGGCGGTCCTGGAAGGGTTGGGACAAAGTGCAGATGCAGAAGAATTGGGCCGGCAAGCCGTCGCTTTGCGTCTCACAAGTCCGCAAGCCTGGAGTAATCTCGGCAATGCGCTCAACAGCCAGGGAAAATTGCCGGGGAAGCTCAATGAGGCTGAAGAGGCGTTTCGCCACGCACTCTCGATCGATCCATCTTACAATACAGCGCGTTTTAATCTCGGCAATGTGCTAAACGATCAATGGCGAAATTCTCAGGCGCTGGCATGTTTTCGCGAGGTGATAGAGCGCGATCCGATCTATTTTTTTGCCTGGCAAAATTTATTGTTGAACCTGTTATATAGTCCTGCGGAAACAGAGCAGTCGATCTTTGAAACTCATAAATCCTGGGCAGAAAAGTTTGGCTCTGTCGCCGAGGTTTCTCAACCGGCGGATCGCGACCCCAGCAAACGCCTAAAAATCGGCTATGTGTCGCCGGATTTTAGAACCCATTCGGTTGCGTATTTTTTAAAGCCGCTTATCGCAGCCCATGACCGGAAAGCCTTTGAGATATATGCCTATTCAAATGTCCGCCGGGAGGATGATACAACAAGTTGGTTTAAGGACAATGTCGATCACTGGAGAGACGTGACGACATTGAGTGACGCCGCTGCAGCCAGCCTAATTCAACAAGATCAAATTGATATCCTGGTCGACTTGGCTGGGCATAGTGCAAATAATCGGCTCGGTATTTTTGCATCCAAGCCGTCCCCCGTTCAGATTTCGTGGCTCGGCTATCCTGCGACCACGGGATTGCCGCAAATCGAGCACCGTCTAACCGATGAGATTGCCGACCCGAGCGGTGACGCTGATAAAAATCACAGCGAGCAACTTATTCGCCTTGAAGGTGGTTTTCATTGTTACCAAATGCCGGAAGAGGTGCCTAATGTCGGGTCTTTGCCTGCGCTTGATAATGGTTTTGTGACTTTTGGATCGTTTAATCATATTTCCAAAATATCCCCGCGGGTCATTGAAACCTGGTCGGAGATTTTGGCTTCCGTTCCGAACTCAAAACTGCTGCTTAAAGGCGGCATGCTCGATTACGAGGTGGTGCGCGGTAAATTGCAAGAGGCGTTCGAGCAAAACAAAATTGCCGCAGACAGGATTGTCCTCAAAGGGTGGATCGCGCGAGACGACGATCCTTTAGAACTCTATAACTCAGTCGATATCTGTCTCGATCCCTTTCCCTACAACGGAACAACGACAACTTTTGAAGCACTTTCCATGGGAGTTCCCGTCATTACGCTGCTCGGCGCACGTCATAGTGGACGTGTTGGCGCTTCAATCATGTCGCATCTTGGTCGTCCTGAATGGATTACAGACACGCGCCAATCTTATAAAGCGCTTGCGGGTTCCTTGGCGGGCGATTTGTCTGCCCTGCAAAATATTCGCCAACAATTGAGATCAGAACTCCTTAATTCAACCCTAAGTGATGCGGCGAGGTTCGCTGCAAAGATAGAAACCGTTTGCACAGAAATATATCGCGATTTTTGTCAAAAAACGCTCGATTAGACGTTGACTAACATTCATGAAAAGAGAAAATCCCAAATATTAACTGGGAATTTTATCCTATCAAACCTATCTATAATTATGGGTAAACGTTCAGCAGTTCGAGGCTCCGAAATACAATAGGCAATAATGTCCGACTTCTCTAATTTAAACATCTTTGTTGTTGATTTAAAAATTGAACATCGCGATGCCGTTCGCGATGCCGTTCATGGTATTGGACTGACCAACGTCCAAGAAATCTCCTCAACGGATCACGCGCACCACAAAATGAAAATTGGCTCAGTTCCGGATTTGATCATCATGGAGATAAACATGGGCGGTGCGTCGGGCTTAAATTTTATGGCTCGAATTCGAGCTGGCAACACACCGGCTCACAAAAACGTGCCTATTATCATCATGACCCGAAACTTAAATCCGGAAATGGCATTACGAGCATCTGAAGTAGGGTTCGAACATTTTGTCCGAAAACCATTTACCGCGGAATCAATTCAAAAACGGGTGACCAGTGTCTTGCAAAAAACCCGGCGATTTGTAGTCGGCAAAGCCTATTTCGGACCAGATAGGCGCGATCCAAACAATACATCCGTTTTTGAAGGAGAGGAACGCCGCGGTGTAAGTGGCAGAGTTCCATCGAATTCT
>CAJXJM010000098.1 GCA_913054205.1 uncultured Rhodospirillaceae bacterium | reverse complement strand
TCCGGGTCGCCGTTATTATGGTGGCTGTGAGTTTGTCGATGTTGCAGAAAGCCTGGCGATTGAGCGGGTTACCAAATTATTTGATTGCAGCTTCGCCAACGTTCAGCCGAATTCCGGATCGCAAGCCAACCAAGGCGTCCTGCAGGCACTTATCCAGCCTGGCGACACCATCATGGGCATGTCCCTCGCCGCGGGCGGTCACTTGACCCACGGCGCACCGCCAAATCAGTCCGGCAAGTGGTTCAATGCCGTCCAATACGGCGTGCGCAAGCAAGACGCCTTGATTGACTTTGATGAAGTTCGAGATTTAGCAAAAGAACATCAGCCGAAACTCATCATTGCGGGTGGCTCAGCCTATCCGCGCGTGATCGATTTTGCCAAGTTCCGCGAAATTGCTGACGAAGTAGGCGCGATCTTCATGGTTGATATGGCGCATTTTGCCGGACTGGTCGCGGCCGGCATACATCCATCACCGTTTCCGCATGCCCATGTGGCGACCTCGACCACACACAAAACATTACGTGGCCCGCGTGGCGGCCTCATTCTGACAAACGATGAAGACATCGCGAAAAAGGTCAATTCCGCAATATTTCCGGGCATTCAAGGCGGTCCACTGATGCATGTGATTGCCGGCAAGGCAGTGGCTTTTGGTGAAGCTCTACGCCCTGATTTCAAAATTTACGCTCAAAATGTTGTCGATAATGCCCGTGCCTTGGCGGCTAAACTATCAGAGCGCGGATGCGATATTGTGTCGGGTGGAACGGATACGCATTTGATGCTGGTCGATCTGCGGCCTAAGTCGTTGACGGGAAAGGCTGCTGAAGCAAGCTTGGAAGCAGCAGCGATTACCTGCAATAAAAATGGAATTCCATTTGATCCGGAAAAACCGTTCGTGACATCTGGGGTGCGTCTTGGCACACCTGCAGGAACAACAAGAGGATTTGGAATCGCAGAATTTAATCTGATTGGTGAGCTCATCAGTCAAGTGCTGGACGGCTTGGCGGCCAATCCAGATAACAATAGTGCTGTTGAAGGAGAAGTGAAGCAACGGGTCGAAGAACTTTGTGCTCGCTTTCCAATCTACAGCAATTTTTAACCTTAAACTGGGTATGAACAGAAGTTCATAAAAAAGGGGATAGAAATATGCGTTGTCCATTTTGTGGTCATAATGACACTCAAGTAAAAGACTCGCGCCCAACAGAAGATAACTCTGCAATTCGGCGACGGCGTTCTTGTCCGGAATGCGGTGCGCGTTGGACCACCTTCGAGCGCGTTCAATTGCGCGAACTCACGATCACCAAAAAGAACGATAAAAAAGAAGCATTCGACCGAGATAAATTAGCGCGGTCACTCAGGATTTCATTGCAAAAGCGCCCGGTCGACCCTGATCAGGTCGAGCGCATTGCGAACAGTATTCAGCGCCGTCTGGAAAGCCTTGGTGAAAATGAAGTGCCATCGAAAGTCATAGGTGAAATGGTGATGGATGTTCTCGCTGATCTGGACCCCGTTGCCTATGTCCGCTTTGCATCTGTGTACCGCAATTTCCGTGAAGCCCGTGATTTTGAAGACTTTATAGGGAACTTAAGTGACGAGTAACCTGCCTGACAATCAACAGGATAACGCCACTAAAGATCACACCAATCATATGAATTCCGCGCTTGATTTAGCGCGGAGAGGTCTCGGAAACGTATGGCCTAACCCCGCCGTTGGTTGTGTGATCGTTCAAAGTGGTAGGGTCGTTGGACGTGGTTGGACTCAGCCGACGGGCCGTCCGCATGCCGAAACAGAAGCCTTGCGCCGAGCAGGCGATTTGGCTGCGGGTGCCACCGCCTACGTGACGCTCGAACCCTGTAATCACCATGGTCAAACGCCCCCCTGCACCGATGCTCTGATTGCAGCTGGCATAAAGAAAGTGGTAATCGCCACTCAAGATCCGGACCGCCGTGTTGCTGGATCGGGTGTTCGCCGCTTGAAAGAGGCCGGATTGGAAATTGAGTTTGGCGTTTGTAAATCAGAAGCAGATAAAGTTAATCAAGGTTTCTTCTCTCGTATTGAGCACGCACGACCTTATATAACGCTCAAAATAGCGACCACCTTGGATGGAAAAATCGCCACTCTTTCTGGTGAAAGTCAGTGGATCACGGGTGATTTTGCAAGACGTGCCGCGCATAAGCTTCGGGCTGAGCATGATGCAATTATGATTGGAAGCGGCACCGCCGTCGCAGACGATCCCTCCTTAACATGCAGGCTTCCCGGCATCTCCAATGCGCGCCGCCCCCGCGTCGTGCTTGATGGCCGATTGCGATTTTCGCCCAACAGCAAATTGGCGCACTCCGCGAAGGACGTCCCGGTAATAGTATTTACCTTGCAAGGCGATGAAACCCATCAAGAAAAAGTTGAACACTTAAAAAGCCTTGGCGTTTCAGTTCAAGTCGCGCCCAAAGAACTTATTAAAGTCGATGTTAACTGGGTGGCTAAAGAGCTCGCGTCTCGCGGCATAACCCGATTATTTGTAGAAGGGGGCGGTACTCTTGCGGCCTCTCTTTTAAAAGCTGATTTGGTGGATCAAATAACGTGGTTTCGAGCACCCTCAGTTATCGGAAATGATGGCCTTTCTGCTATTGAAGGTTTAAACCTGGACAAATTGGCAGAAATGCCGAAATTCATCCGCAAATCCTTGATCCAACTTGATGAGGATTGCCTAGAAATTTTGTCTCGAAAGCGATAGATAACTCGGCTCATGTTTACTGGTATTATTATGGATGTTGGGCATGTGCGCGCCATTGTACAAAGTGGCGACACACGGTTCGAATTTGAAACTCATTTTAGCATGGATGATGTTGATATAGGGGCCTCCATTGCCTGCTGTGGCACCTGTTTGACGGTCACCGAGAAAGGCGACAATTGGTTTGCTGCCGACGCGTCTGCTGAGACGCTCTCAAAAACGACTTTGGGAACATGGAAAGAAGAAACCCCGGTTAATTTTGAGCGCCCGCTGAAGGCCGCCGATGAGCTGGGCGGTCATTTGGTTTCCGGTCATGTGGATGGTGTCGGAAAAATAACCGGCATTGAGACCGAGGGTGATTCGGTTCGCTACACTTTCCAGCCGCCAACGGAGTTGATGAAATTTATTGCGGTTAAAGGATCAATTGCCATCAACGGGGTGTCATTAACCGTCAATGAAGTGGATGAAACGACGTTTGGTGTAAACATAATTCCTCATACGCAAACTGCGACGACTTTTGGCACCGCAAAAATTAGCGATGGAGTAAATCTGGAAATTGATATGCTGGCGCGCTATGTTGCGCGGCTTCTAGAAAAGGACTGACCGAAATTGAGTACACTCGAATCATATGATCTGTCCAATTATCTTTCTTCCATCGAGGAGATAATTGATGAGGCGAGAAATGGCAGGATGTTCATTCTCGTCGATGATGAAGACCGGGAGAATGAAGGTGATCTTGTCATTCCCGCGCAAATGGCAACACCCGACGCCATAAATTTTATGGCGACTCATGGCCGTGGTTTAATCTGTTTGGCGCTGACACAACAGCGCGTTGAAGAGTTGGGTCTGCCGGCGATGAGCAGCAACAATGCCATGCGGCACCAAACGGCATTTACAGTTTCGATTGAGGCCAAAGTAGGGGTGACGACGGGTATTTCAGCGGCGGACCGAGCGCGCACTATTGCGACGGCAATAGATTCCTCAAACAGTGCAGATGATATCAATTCACCCGGGCACATTTTCCCATTAGCCGCCAGAGATGGCGGCTCTCTGGTGCGTGCGGGTCATACCGAGGCATCGGTCGATATTTCCCGTTTAGCCGGTCTTACCCCCGGTGGCGTAATATGTGAAATAATGAAAGACGATGGGACAATGGCCCGGTTGCCGGACCTTGTGGCCTTTGCGCAAAAGCACGGTCTTAAGATAGCAACCATTGCTAATCTAATCTCTTATCGACTTAATAATGATCGTATTGTGGTCCCGACCCTAGAAACAACTTTGAAGACAGTCGGCGATAGAGAATTCCGCACCATTGTGTACAAGAACCAAGCCAATGGCAACGAACACCTGGCCTTGGTTAAAGGTGATCTTACAACAGATGAACCCGTTATGGTTCGAATGCATGTGCTCAACATGTTTGATGATATTCAAGGGATCGAAAAGTCGCTGGAATTGCATCGTGCCATGGATATGATCCTAGAAGAAGGTCGTGGTGCCATCGTTATCCTGCGGAGCGCCAGTAAAACATTCATGACTGACAGGTTGGCGGGCACGACAGAAAAGCATGGAGCCACGTTTAGGGGCTACGGTGTTGGTGCTCAGATATTGTTGGATCTCGGGATTCGAAAAATGATTATTTTATCGAACACGGATCAAACTTTGGTCGCACTCGAAGGCTATGAACTCAGTATCGTGGAGCGTCGTCCAATTAAGGTGAGTAAAGACACGCCAATACCTGTGCGGGATGGATTTTATGAGTAGAATTTTAATTGTCGAAGCACGCTTCTATGAAGACATTGCCGACCAACTCGCCAACGGAGCAATCAAGGTAATTGAAGATGCGGGTTTGTCGGTCGATAAGGTTGATGTACCTGGTGTTTTCGAAGTGCCGGCAGCTGTCAAAAAAGGTTGGGATACCGGCGCGTATACCGGTGTTGTGACACTTGGCTGCGTCATTCGAGGCGCGACCGATCATTATGATCATATTTGCCGTGAAGTTAGCAGGGCCCTTATGGATTTAAGCATCAACGACGCTATCCCACTCGGATTTGGAATTCTGACTTGCGAAAATCGCGATCAAGCTTGGGAGCGCGCAAATGTCGAAGACCGAGACATAGGGGGCCGAGCCGCCGTAGCCTGTCTCAGAATGCTCGAAATTCATAAACAGTACAGTTGATGGCCAAAAAGAATAAAAAACGCGATCCGCGCAGTACCAGTGTTGCCCGTTTAACGGCAGCGCAAGGTCTTTATGAAATGGAGATAACCGGTGCGTCGCTTGATAGAATCCTTTTGGATTTTCTGGCGAGCCGCTGGAAAGATCGAAACGTAGATCAGGAAGAAGTCGAAGATGGCGGCACTATAGCTGAACCAGATAAAAAGAAATTTGGCGAAATCGTTCGGGGCGTTCATGAAAACAAAAAACAAATCGATGAAATTTTATCTGGCGCATTGTCGGAGGGTCACAATCTCCAAAAATTAGATGTTTTATTGCGCTCCATGTTGCGCGCGGCAACTTATGAGATGTTTTATTTGCCTAAAGTCCCGGCCCGCGTTGTTATTAATGAGTATGTTGATTTGGCACATGCCTTTTATGCCGAAAATGAGCCATCACTGGTCAATGGTGTCTTAGACCGCATAGCCAAAGTCGTCCGCCAACAAGAGTTGGAGAGCTAGTCACCACTCTTTGGAAACCAAAAAATGACTAAGCCAACAGACGAATTTAAGACCATCAGCAAATATTTTGCACCCTTGAGCGCGGCTGAGTCTGGCGCCTTCAATCTAACTGATGACGCGGCTGTTATTGAACCTCCAGAGGGTCAAAGTCTTGTTGTCACGACAGACGCTTTAGTAGCCGGAGTACATTTTTTACCAAATGATCCGCCGGCAGATATTGCCGCGAAACTCCTGCGGGTAAGCCTTTCAGATCTCGCCGCAATGGGCGCAAAACCTGCGCATTATAGCTTATCCCTAGCTGTCTCTTCTGATTTAACGGAAGATTGGCTGTCAGCTTTTTCGGCGGGTCTGGCATTGGATCAAAAAGAATTTGGAGTCACTCTTATAGGAGGGGATACAGTTTCGGCGGCAGGACCACTAACGCTCTCACTAACCGCTATGGGTTACGTCGAAAAGGGTAAAGCGCTACGGCGAAGCGAGGCGCAGATCGGCGATGATATATGGGTTTCGGGAACGATCGGTGACGGTGCATTAGGACTTCTCATTGCGAACGAAAAGATGAACGACCTTGCCGCTGATAAACGTGAATACTTGTTAATGCGCTATCGGCGTCCGCTACCTCAATTAACTCTTGGACAGAAATTGATAGGACACGCTCGCGGAACGATTGATATTTCTGACGGATTGATCGCTGATCTTGGTCATATTTGTGAAACATCTAACGTCGGCGCAGATATTCAAATCACCGCAATTCCTCTATCCGAGGCTGCCAAGGAGGCTCTAGAGATGGATCCGAAAATCCTCGATTTAGTCCTCGGGGGCGGCGATGATTATGAGTTGCTGTTTACCGCAGATGCATCCTTTGAAACGATGTCAAAATCTGTCGTTTCTGAGGTTGGCGTTGCGCTTACCAAAATCGGCACGATCACGAAAGGCACTGCGATTCGCTTATTTTATGAAAACGGCAGTGAACATAGGATCGATCAAACTGGATTTACCCACTTTTAATCAACGTCATTTAGAACTAGGGTGAGTTCTTAACTTAATTATATGCCAATTATTGGCGCTTAACTTTTAAGTTGTTGGTTTTGATCAATGCCTAAAATGCTAATTATTATTCTGGCGGTAGTCATATTGTTTGCCGGTGGCGGCGTCACCATTATGCAGCAAATGGAATTAGGCCCGTTTGAGCAAGAAGTTGAGCTAACACCGGAAGAAAAAGCCGTAGCTGCCAAAGAAGCAGCGCGAAAAAAATTACTGGAACCCCCGCGTTATTGACGCTGGATCCCATATTAATTCCCATATTTAAGGGAGATATCGTCGCCGCGACTATTCAGCTTCACGTACAAATTGAAACCAGAGCCGGTAACGAATCAGCCATTACCAAACAGATGACACGTCTTAAAGATGCCTATATTCGCGATCTTCACGCCTATGTGCCAAGGCTTTTACGCAAAAACAAAGACCTCGATATCGGTGCATTGAAACGCCGTATGCAGGTTATTGGTGAGCGGACCATCGGCAAAGGGCTGATAGATGGTGTACTAATCCAATCTGCGATGAATCGAAAGTTGCGATAATTTAGGCGCTGAAAATGCCGCTATTTTGCTTTTTCCAATTCCGCTGCTTTACCAGTTGATTTCTGGGACGGCATCTGGCATGTTCCCGGCGAATTTTCAGCACCCACCTTGGAACACAGAAATATGGGTAAGGGTGTTCTCCCAATCATTAAAGTTTCAACCAACTAAGGGTTAAACAACATGTCTAATGTTTCAATGCTGATTGTCGCTTGCGGCGTCATCGCACTACTTTATGGAGTTTATGCCATTCGTTCCGTACTCGCAGCACCTGCCGGTACCGAAAAAATGCAAGAAATCGCTGCAGCTATTCAAGAGGGTGCCAAAGCCTATCTTAACCGCCAGTATACAGCGATCGCTATTGCCGGTGTTGTTATCGGCATCGCACTTGGCCTACTTTTAGGCGGCACTGTTGCAATTGGCTTCTTTATTGGCGCTATTCTTTCCGGCATTGCAGGTTACATCGGAATGAACGTTTCTGTTCGCGCCAATGTGCGTACTGCCGAAGCTGCCCGCTCTGCTGGTTTGGCAGAAGGCCTCTCCATTGCTTTTAAATCAGGTGCTATTACCGGCATGTTGGTTGCCGGCTTGGCTCTGCTCGGCATCATTGGTTATTGGCTGGTCCTTCAAGAAATGCTGGATATCTCAAGCAAAGAAGGTATGCGCCATGTCCTTGAAGCATTGGTTGGCCTTGCCTTTGGTTCTTCCTTGATTTCAATCTTTGCCCGTCTCGGCGGCGGCATCTTTACCAAAGGCGCTGACGTCGGTTCCGATCTAGTTGGCAAAATCGAAGCCGGTATCCCTGAAGACGACCCCCGTAACGCGGGCGTAATTGCTGATAACGTTGGCGACAACGTTGGCGACTGCGCAGGTATGGCGGCCGATCTGTTTGAGACCTATGTCGTGACTGTGGTCGCAACGATGTTACTCGCTGCGGCTTACTTCACTGGAAAAGCTCAAGAAACTATGATGACGCTGCCGCTATTGATTGGTGCTGTGAGTATCATTGGCTGCGTTGTTGCGACTTTCTTTGTTCGCTTAGGTTCCAACAATTCCATCATGGGCGCGCTCTACAAAGGTTTCTTTGCCAGCGTCATTATTTCTGCCATTTTGATCGCAGTTGT
>CAJXJM010000097.1 GCA_913054205.1 uncultured Rhodospirillaceae bacterium | reverse complement strand
TGTCGACTTCCCATTCGGGCCCGTCTGACTTGAAGGCTGCCTTCATCAACGGCGCGGCGTAGGTAAGGAATTCTTTCGAACGACACGCCTGCATCTCAATGAGTAACGATTGGCTTTCGTGGACGTCCATGCCGCGGGCCTCACCGACCGGTTGGCGGCGCCATTTCTCGGGCAGGTTTTTTTCGTAAAGTGCATGACCGGTCTCATGGAGAATGCCCATCAGGCTCGAGGTAAAATCCTCTTCATCGTAGCGGGTTGTAATGCGGAGATCATCCGGCGTACCGCCTGAAAACGGATGGAGACTGATATCAAGGCGGCCTTGGCTGAAGTCAAATCCAAGTTTAGCCATTAATTGTTCGCCGAGCCTTTGTTGCTGATCTTGCGGAAACGGGCCTTTGGGCAAAAGCGGCTTGGGCGCGGCGGCTTGTTTCTCCAGCACGCTCTTTAAAAAATCAGGCAAGAAGGCTTCAATGCCGCTAAAAATCGGATCAACGATTTCCTGGCGAAGACCCGGTGTATACTCATCCATCAATGCATCATAGGGCGAACATTTCAGCGCTTCCGATTTGGCCGTAGCCGATTCCTTGACGAGTTTTAGAACTTCGGCGAGGAGCGGCTTGATTGTCTCGTAATCTGACTCAGGTCGAGCAGATCGCCATTTTGTTTCGCAAGCCATGCTGGCTTTTGACAACGCCTCGACGAGATCGCTGGTCACAGCAGTCGCGTGCCTCCACATATGACGCATTTCCCGAAGATTGGCGGCTTGCCAGGCTCCGAGATCGTTGAGACCCTCCGCTTCGTCGAGTAAGTCCGAGGTTTCGCTATTTTCGAGAATTTCATGGCAGACGGTGCCAAGAGCAGCCAATTGTTCGCTGCGTGCCTCTGCACTTATGGCACCTTCAGGCATCATTGTCGAAGCGTCCCAATGCAGTACACCGGCGGCTTCTCGCAACGCAAGCAGACGCCCAAAACGCTTTTCTAGTTTCTCATATGAAGTCGAAGATGGTGCCATGAGGAATTTAGAGTAGCGCCTGAAGGCCTCGGTCTACCAGCAGAATAACGAAAATCAAAAACAGGTGCAGGATAGAGAACTTAAACATCGCGCGCGGCGCATCGAAGCCTTCGCTTTTCATGACAACGACAGCATGGCGGATAAACCAGAGGCCGAGCAATCCGATGACCACTCCAGCGGGCATGGAAATCATACCTGTGAAGGCAGGAGCAACCGTTAACGGCAACAGCAATATGGTGTAAATCAACATCTGCTTTTTTGTTTCCGCAACACCAGAGACAACCGGCATCATCGGCACGCCCGCTTTCTCATAATCACCGGAACGATAAAGTGCCAAAGCCCAGAAATGCGGCGGCGTCCACATGAATATAATGGCAAACAACAAAATTGAATTGAGCGCGACGTCGCCGGTGACGGCAGCCCAGCCTATCATCGGCGGCAGCGCGCCGGAGCCACCGCCAATAACAATGTTTTGCGGTGTGCGGCGTTTGAGCCAGACGGTGTAGATGAAGACGTAATACGCAATCGTGCCGGCGAGCAAAGCAGCTGATATTGCATTGACCCATGCGGCCATCGCGGCAACTGATAAAACCGATAGTATAATACCAAACCACAGCGCGTTGCCGGGGTTCATCCGGCCAGCTGGGATCGGCCTGTTCATCGTCCGCTCCATCTGGCTGTCGATATCGCGGTCATACCACATGTTGATGGCACCTGAGGCACCGGCGCCGATGCCAATGCAGGCAATCGCGATTAAGGCTGTCAGCCAGTCGATGGAACCAGGCGCCATAACAATGCCAACAATGCCAGTAAACAGTACCAATGACATGACGCGCGGTTTTAGCAGGATGGCATAATCAACAACGCGCGGATTAACCTCACCCGGAATTGGGCCGGTATCTTCTGCGCGATCATCGGTGACATCGTCTAAAACGGCTGGATCTGTAATCTGTTCTGCCATGCTGTCCGTACTATAACCAAAAAAAAAATTAAATGAGAGCGTTTTCTTGGACCCTTTAAAAATTTTCAGAAGTGATTTCAGGTAACTTTCGAAGCAATGCTTTTAGAGCGATGAAAATAAAAATAACGCCGCCTATGATGGCTAAACCTCCGCCAAAATCTCTAATCCCTGCGGCTGCGACGGCTGCGGAACGATCCATATCAATGGCCGTACCCATTACTTTTCGAGCTGCCCCCATACCGCCCGCGATAAACATGCCGACGATAAATAAGAATTGGCCCAGGGCATACAGAATGATTTGGCTTGTGACAAGCTTTCCGGTGGGGATTGCCCGCCCAAGTTTGGGCAGAAAGACGGTATAAAACAGACCAACAAATGCGAGGTTAATGCCGCCGATGACGCCATGGTAGTGGGCCGGTGTGCGCGTATCTGTGCCGTCGACAAAAAATCCGAGCACACCGCCAGCAGCAAAAACAATAATCGATGCCCACAGGCTGAGCGTCGCCGGGTCTTGCCATTTGAAGGTTTTAAGCTGATTTCGAAGCACCGGTAAAAGCGCCGCCCCAAATATTAAGACAGCAGGTCCGAGGGCGTATTGCAAATTGGTGAAGGCTTGAGTTTGATCTTCATCCATCACAGTCCAGACCGCATAAAAGCTCAGTCCGGCCAAACTGGCGGCAATGAGCCAAATGTTTGCCCAGCGATGGGGCGCGTTATTTTTCGGCAAATTTCCAAGATACGACCACGCAACTAACAACAGCGCGACATTTAAAAACTGCAAAAGATGTCCACCGCCCCATGTCAGTCGTTCATTATAGTCGTGCGACAAAACGATCGCTGTTCCTTGGTTGCCCAACTGCCAAGCCGCAATCCAAAAGGCAATAACGGCGGCTAAATATAAAAAGGCTGCCGCATTTATAGGGTGATGTCCGGCTGACTTCCTAAAGCCGAACAAAATACCCAAGAACACACCAATCGCCAAAATATCCAATCCGGCGTAATAAAAGGGATCAATAATGATAGGAATGTAATTGTTTAGCGTTGGCTCTCCGCGGTCCAGTAGGGCAGGTATGAGCAGCAAAATAGTACCGACCCATGCGAGGGCGAGCCCAATTTTCTCAACAATAGAAACGCTGCGCTCGACGTTCAATTGCACAAGGCAGCCCATGACAGCCAAATACCAGACGGCAAAGGACAATATGACGTGCACGACGAGGCCTTTTTGGAAAAAGGCTGTCGGCCACGGTACGGCGTCTTCCATGCCCGGTACCCGTGAAAGCACCAAGAAAATGGCAAATACACCGGCGAGCGCGAGTGATATCACCGCGAGCAACGCCCAGCTCCGCAAAAGCGCTGCGCGTGAACCAGTCAGAATCTGGGAAGGTGATTCGAGCGCCATATGCGAGCCTATAAAAGTTGCGCTGTCGTAACAGGATAGATCTGATACAGCATTAGATAGACCAAAATGCCGGTAACAGAGACATACATCCAAATCGGCCAAGTCCAGCGGGCAATTTTTTTGTGGGCTGCGAATCGTTCTTTAAAAGCGCGTAAAACAGTAATCAAAACAAGCGGTACAATCGCCATCGCCAGCAAAACATGGCTGATCAGCAAAGTGTAATAAATTGGCCGAATGATACCTTCTCCTTGAAACTGGAAGATCGGCGCATAGAACCGCAAGGTGACATAGCCGACCAAAAAGACGCTGGAAACACAAAGCGCTGAAATCATGCACAAGCGGTGGGCGGCTTGATTGCCGGATTTGATAAATATGAAGCCACCTAATAACAAACAAGCGGCGATCGCATTTAAAACTGCATTTAAATGCGGCAAAAGGGCTACACTTAACATTTAAATTGAAACCTTACGTATTCGCTTAAAAATAGGCTGTTTTGATTATAATGCCGACATACATCGAAAGCGCAATGGCGCCTAATATGAAGGCGAATATCAATTTATTCTTTTTATTCATATTTATTGACCTATTTCGGTTATTCTACGTTTCGATGTGCCAACAAATGCACACAGATTTGTGATTGAAATTAGTGTGTCGCAGGAATTAGCGGGCGGTGTATCATTGCTACTCCCAAACGACAAGGGGATCGAGCTACTGAGAATTTTATTTATTTCGCTACTTGGGAATGATTATTAAAATAGTTTGGATTTCTGCGGAAAAATGACCATATTTTTAATCAAGATGGCTTTACCGATTTATTTTGATCGGGTATAGGAGGGGCCTTGTTAGGGGAATTTAAGTATCACTGAATATACAACTCGTTGAAATCTTCTTCCTGAGATAAGCGGACAATTTGTCCTAACGCTAACGAAATGAAGGCCCAGTTTGGCAATTTAAGTAATTTCGGGCCGAGAAATGGTACACAGGAATGGTGCCAAGGATTTTGTGACAAAGCCGTTTGAGCGTATCGAAGTTACTCATCGTATCCGCAACATGTTGGAAGTGCGAATGATGTACAACCGCCGGGGTTGGGAAAAAGAGATAGTCGAGGCGCAGGCGCGGGAACGAACTCAACAGCTTGCAGATACCCAGCTGGAATTCATCCACCAACTTGGCCGGGCAGGCGAGTACCGCGATAACGAAACCGGTATGCATGTCTTGCGCATGAGCAAGAGTTGCCAGGCACTGGCACTGGCTCTCGGTTATAGCGAAGAATTTGGGGAGCTTATTTTACGTGCAAGCCCGATGCATGATGTTGGCAAAATTGGCATACCTGACCGCATTCTATTGAAGCCGGGTAAGTTGGATGCGGATGAATGGGAAATTATGAAAACCCATGTTGAGATCGGCGCTGAAATTCTTTCCAATCATCCTGCCGAAATCATTCAGTTGGCGCGATCAATCGCCATGACCCATCACGAAAAATGGGATGGCTCTGGATATCCCAAAAATCTTGCCGGCGAGGATATCCCCATTCACGGACGGATAGCAGCAATATGTGATGTGTTTGACGCCCTCACCTCAGAGCGCCCCTACAAAAAAGCGTGGTCGATCGAAGACGCGACCGCCTTCATCAATGAACAATCGGGCAGTCATTTTGATCCAACGGTGGCACGTAAATTCCTGGAAATATTGCCAGAAATTCTTTCTATTCGTGATGAACACGCCGATGAAGATGACGACAGCTACGATATCTACAAACTCGCAGCTGCGACCTAAATTTCTCTAAAATTTAAGCGTCATGACGCGTCTTATAGGCAGGTATAATGTCGTCCGCAGCCGGCTGGTAAGCGACCGTGAACGCGTTTAACGCGGCAATAGATTTTGCGACATCTTCACCTTCTGATAACTCTACGGCGTCAAAGCCACAGCGCTGCATAAAGTAGAGTTGGTCCTGGATAACTTTGCCGACAGCCCGAAGCTCACCTTTAAAGCCGTAGCGTTCTCGTAATAAGCGGCCATGGGAGAATGCGCGTCCATCAGGCAAGACGGGAAAATCAAGCGCGATTAGATCAAATCGTTCAACGTCATCTGCTATTGCATCAGGCTTTTGGTGGCTCTCGAGGCGAATGCCAAGCGCGCCGTTTCGGCCATTAAACTTGTCTGGTTCATTTTGCCAGCGATCGAGGGAAACAATAATCGATTCTTCGCCCGAAATGTCTTCATCGTCCGCTAAATTGCGCCATGTGTCTTCGACGATTTCTCCGTTTTTAAGCAGCGTCATAGAGAGCCTCCTTAAAAACCGCTTTGCCAAGACGGCGATAGGTATCAAGAAAGCGCTCATCGTCTTCTCGGTTCGATATATAGATGCCAACGAGTTTCTCGACAGCGTCGATGATGTCCTCCGAGGAAAACGCTGGGCCGATTATTTGGCCGATATCGGCATCTTCCGAGGAAGATCCGCCGAGCGTGATTTGATAAAACTCCTCGCCATTCTTCTCGACGCCCAGAATGCCGATATGTCCGACATGATGGTGACCACAAGCGTTGATGCAGCCTGAAATATTGAGGCGGATTTCTCCGATATTTAACAATGTATCCAGATCTGCAAAGCGTTCGCTGAGGCGTTTGGCGATCGGTATTGAGCGCGCCGTTGCCAGACTGCAATAGTCCATGCCCGGGCAGCAGATTATATCTGAGATGCGATCTAAATTCGGTGTTGCCAAATTTAAATCTACAAGTTCCTGCCACAATGAGGGCAAGTCTTTTTTGGCGACATCCGCCAACACCAAATTTTGCCGATGTGTTGCTCGAATTTGACCAAAGCTGAACGTGTCGGCCAAACCGGCAACAGCGTCCATTTGGTCAGATGTGATATCACCAGGGACACCGCCTAGCGGCTTTAAAGACAGATTGACGATGGAATAACCGGCTTGTTTATGAGCTAACACATTGCGTTCCAGCCACTGAGCAAAAGCCTCATTGCCAGAAGACATCTCGATAACTTCCGGCGAATCGTCAGATAAATCTGCATAATCAGGCGCTGCAAAGAAGGCCTTGATGCGGTCTTCTTCTGCCTGCCCTAAGAATAGGACGTCTTCTTCAGAGGCCTGAAACTCTTCTTCGACCAGGCTTGCAAATTTTTCGATCCCCAATTCATGGACCAGGATCTTAATGCGGGCTTTGAACATATTATCGCGCCGCCCTTCCATGTTATAGACGCGCAGAATTGCCTGGATGTAACGGATTAGATCGTCTTTGGGTAAAAACTCGCGGATGACTTTGCCGATAAACGGAGAGCGCCCGAGGCCACCGCCGACCAATACTCGAAAGCCGGTTTCCCCAGCTTCGTTTTTAAGGAGCTTCAAGCCAATATCATGCACGTTGATGGCTGCGCGATCATCTTCTGCGCCGGTTATAGCAACTTTAAATTTGCGCGGCAGCCAGGAAAACTCCGGATGCAATGTCAAGAATTGGCGGATGATTTCGGCGTAGGGGCGCGGGTCTTCCAATTCGTCTGGCGCGACGCCGGCCAATGGATCTGATGTCACATTGCGGTTCACATTGCCGCTGGTCTGAATGGCGTTCATTTCCACCGAAGCCAGATTTTCAAGAATGTCCGGCGTGTCTTCCAAGGTAGGCCAGTTATACTGCAAATTTTGCCGGGTGGTGAAATGGCCATAGCCTTTATCATATTTCCGACCGATATAAGCGAGCATCCGCAATTGATCTGAGGACATCATGCCATAAGGAATGCCAACCCGCAGCATATAGGCATGCAATTGCATATAGAGGCCGTTTTTCAGGCGAAGCGGACGGAAGTCGTCTTCGGAAATGTTTCCGTCCAAGCGCCGGGAAACTTGATCCCGGTATTCGGTAACCCGCTCTCGGGTCAGGGTGTGATCTGTTTGATCGTATTGGTACATTGAATTTACTCTCTTTTTTTAGTTATTCTGCTGCCGGGGCGAAGATCGTCGGGCCTTTGGCGCGGATTTGCTCGCGAAAGCGAATGGGGCGAACCGGGCGAGAGGATTGTACATCGACTTCGACATCGATTAGGTAAGGCGCAACGATAAGTTGGTTATGAACAGCTTCTTCGGCTGTCGTCATCAACTTGTCAGCATCTTCAGTATTGGCGGCCAGTCCGGACTCAACATTGCGGGTCCAATCATCATCAGCGGCCAAATACACAACAGCCCCATCGTGTAAACGATTGGCCGTCACCATACGCAATGTCATTTTCATCGCCTTTCCAAAGTGGAGCAAAATACATAGTGGATATAATGATTTTATATAATACTCATAAAATAATGTAAATAGTAAAATAATAACAAAAAATAGATGTATTATTTATTTGGGGTGATTTTAATTTATTTTGGCCAAATCGACGGAATCCGCACACCTAAACGTTAACCGAGCAGAAGCTAAAAGTGTTGATAAAGAAAAGGTTAGCAGCAAATTAGTGCTTTGAACGTTGTAAAAAATGTCGATGCAGTGGAAATTGATCATCGACCCGGCAAAATTGGTGGATATAGTGGCGGATCAATAAGGAAAATCCGAACCGCATCTATGATAAATCCAACACCAAAATCCGACGCAATTTTGCTGCGCAAGGTCAAAGACGGTGATTCTGCGGCGACTCGTATATTGGTGGATCAGTATTTGGATCGAATAGTGAATTATGGCACCCGCATGCTTGGTGATCGAGCTGAAGCGGAAGACGTTGCCCAGGAGGCCTTTTTGCGGCTCT
>CAJXJM010000096.1 GCA_913054205.1 uncultured Rhodospirillaceae bacterium | reverse complement strand
TGTTGTTAGCCGCGAAATTATTTGGCAATCACCTATTCTACTGACCCCGTACCGTGCCGATTACACCATCGATGCGGATGAACTCGGCATTTTTATCGATAGCGCCTATAAATCAGCCAAACTTGAACGCGACGATATTGACAGCGGTGCGGTCATTCTCACCGGCGAAGCCTTAAAGCGCACCAATGCCCGCGCGATTGCAGATTTATTCGCCGCTGAGTCCGGAAAATTAGTTTGCGCTTCTGCCGGACATAATCTTGAAGCGCTGATGGCGGCGCATGGATCGGGCGCTGTTGAGTTATCGCGCAAAGAACACAAAACATTTCTAAACATTGATGTTGGTGGCGGCACGACCAAATTCGCCCTCGTCCAGGACGGCCAATTGCTCGATAGCTCTGCCGTCGCTGTCGGTGGCCGTCTTATCGCCTTCGACGATGATGGAATATTGGTGCGCATTGAAGGCCCTGCCGAACGCCTGGCTGAGGAAGCCGGACTAACACTCAAACTCGGTGACAAATTATCAAAAGTCGACCGGCAGAAACTTGTCGATACGATGATTGGCGTGCTTATTGAAACAATCGGCCGCGGAAAGCTTTCCAAACTTACCAAAGACCTCATGCTCACGCCGGCCTTGCCAAGCAAAACCAAAATTGATGCAATAACGTTTTCCGGCGGCGTCTCTGAATTTATTTTCAAACGCGAAAAATCCGATCACGGTGACGTCGGCGCCGATCTCGCCAAGGCTATGAGCAAAGCGCTGGAAAACAAAGATATTGCCTATCCTGTCTATGACCCCGGCCAAGGCATTCGCGCGACCGTCGTGGGTGCCTCGCAATTCACCGTTCAAGTCAGCGGCAACACGGTTCACATCACCGAACCCGACAGCCTGCCGGTGCGCAATATTTCGGTCATCCGTCTGGACATTTCTTTAGCGGACGACATCAATCCCAAAAAAGTAACCGCGGCCATTTCTAAAGCGCTCACCCGTTTTGACATTGAAGAAGGCTCGACAACAGTTGCCCTGGCATTCCGCTGGGAAGGTGAGCCAGCCCATGCGCGTATGTTTGCTCTCGCTCAAGGCATTTGTGATGGATTACCCAATAGCGTTGCAAATAAAAATCAACTTATCCTCGTTATGGAAGGCGATATCGGTAAAAGTCTCGGCGGCATCTTGCGAAAAGAGCTCAACGTCGCGGGCAATATCATTTCGCTCGACGGTATCCAGTTACAGGAGTTTGACTACATCGATATTGGCGAACTCATTCAGCCAACCGATGTTGTGCCGTTGATTATTAAGTCTTTGTTGTTTACTTCAGACGGTCGGATTGCTGAACATACACACGACCACGGACATACCCACGATTAATTAGCGAAAGAGAATTTCTTTGGAATCCGCAACAACTGTAAAACATGATACCCGTGTCCTAAGCCTGATTGGATCTGGTCATTTCCTCAGCCATTTCTATCAGCTTAGCCTGCCTCCTTTGCTGCTGGTATGGCGAGATGAATTTGGCGCAAGTTATACCGCGCTCGGTATCGTCATAACATTGTTCGCACTATCAACCGGTATAACTCAGATACCGATCGGAATTTTGGTTGATCGCATTGGCGCTCGGTCGGTGCTGGTCGTCGGGCTTATTTTGGAAGGCTGCGCCGTTGCAGCCATGGGCTTCGCGCCGAGCCTAGAGATGATTTATGTATTGGCGGTGGTGGCAGGTATCGGTAATTCGGTTTTCCATCCCGCCGATTATGCGATCTTAAATTCCTCGATTAATGCGGAGCGTATGGGAAAGGCCTTCAGTCTCCATACTTTCGCGGGCCATCTCGGCGGCGCTTTGGCACCGGCGACGATTATTTTTCTGGTCGCGCTCTACGATTGGCGAAGCGCGGTCATGATCACCGGCGTCATTGGCGTTGTCTGCGCTCTGATTATTTATTCTCAAGGTGGCATCTTACAGGACGAGAAATTAAATTCTGAGACTGAGGAAAACTCGTCGGACACGGAAGCCGACAAAAAAGTTTCCACAGTCGCTTTGATGATGTCACCACGAATGATTTTGTTATTTATGTTTTTCATGTTGGCTTCTCTCACAACCAATGGCGTCAGTTCGTTTTCAGTCGTTGCAAATGTGAACATTCATGAGATCAGTCTGGTTGCGGCAGGAACCGCTTTGACGGCCTATCTCTTTGCCAGCACGTCGGGCATTCTAATTGGTGGCGTGATTGCCGACAAAGCCAAAGAACACCACATTATCGCGCTTATTTCGTTTTTAGGATCGGCAGTGATTTTTGCCTTATTTGCTCTGTTCAAACTGCCTGAAATAATGGTGATCGGTTTGTTTGCGGCGGTCGGTCTCCTGCAAGGAATTTTACGGCCCGCGCGCGATATGATGGTACGTGCCGCGGTACCGAAAGGCGCGACCGGCCGCATCTTTGGCTATGTCTCAACGGGCATCGCTTTGGGCAGCGGCCTTGCGCCTGTGGCCTTTGGCTGGATTATCGATCAGGACGCAACGATTTTGATATTCTGGCTGTTATCCGCTTTCACAATTTGCGGCGCAGCGATTGTTCTTGCCCAACAGCAATTAGGCGAACGCTAAAAATATTAATTTCATTGAGGCAATGGCATGATTTCTGATAATTGTCTCGTCAAAATATCTATGCTTTCACCAGCTAATAGGGAGATATCCGTGCCTGGCCTTATTGCAGTTGCCTTATTGATATTAAGTGCCCTGCCTCTCAAAGCGGAGGAGTTTATACCCAAGTTCTTGGCCACAGTCGAAGCATCGATGCTGCAAACCAACACCGAAAACAAGGTCAAAAAAAGAGTCAATAAATGCGAGGCTGACGGCATCAATGACATCCGAAAATTGGCATCGCCCTTTGAAGAATTCTGGGCCTATATTCCGGGAAAATGTAGCTGGATAGAACTTGGAATTTTGGAGAAAATTCGAGGCGGCATCAAAATCGATCGAAATGGCCGGTGTAAACCGCCGAGTACAATTTCCGGTATTCGCAAGAAAGACGTCATTGCCCTGATTAAAGAAACCTCAGATTTAGTCCTCTATCATCCGCATCCCAGCAATAAATCCATCGTCGACCATGCTCTTGACGCCAAAAAGACAAACAATCTATCGGCGTCCTGCCTAAATCAGGCGCGCACAGAAACCCTGGAGGCAGCTCTTCCAGGCCTACCTGACCTATCCTCGCTCTTCACTTTCGCAAGAATATTCTACCGCATGCGACCCAGCGGTCAGTTTGCCGAACGGATCGTATCGGTTTATGGGGTTACCGAATACAGCCTTACCGAGCACGGCGAAAAGGCCCTTGATGCCGGCGAATTTTCAAACTCTGTACGCCAGGAAATGAGGCAGTATTTCAATGCTAGAAACAGCCTCGGAAAGGACGCCTATAAAGCTTCACCATCTTCGGAAATCAATGCTCAAAGGATTAATGACCAGCTGAGAATTCTAAACCCCAAGGGTGGACTGTTTCGAATAAAGTTTATGCCGTTCAATTAGCGGTTTGCGTACATCTTAGCGGCTATTGCAAATGCCAAGGCCGAGTCAGCTTTCGCGATTGATCGGGCATGATCATATTTTCCTGCCGCAGGTTTTGCGTGATTGTGTTTTGCCCCTGCCAAAAGCATTTTTGCCTCATCAATCAGCGTGTGTGAGACCTTTTTTGGCCCCATCTTTCACAACGCTCATGGCTTTAGTCGCATCATCAATCGCCGACTGCGTCGCTTTAAAATGTTTTGGGCATTCGAATGCAGCGGCTGGTAGTGAAAGTCCTGATAATATTAAAGCGGCCGCACCGATAAGGAATATCCGTTTCATGTTTGCCTCCCATAATATTTATATGAATGGTTTTAGCGTAGCACAAAACGTCAAACTTCGCATTCCTGCGGTAATTTTATGAGTGTTAGTCATCATCCTTAAGAGTGCGAACTTCGGTATTCATGGCGACATCTTTGCGTCGTTGTTGGGCAATGACTTTTCCGGTTTGCCAGTATTCACTTTTAACAGCGAGCTCAGCCATATGTTCGAACTCTTCGGTCCATTCTCCAAGATCATAGCCGAACCACGGGGCCTCTCGTTTAAGTTTCGGCATTCCCAATTCGTCCCAAATCTCCGCCGCCCGCTCCATAAATTCCTGTTTCGGCAGTGCTATTGGCGGGAAAGACCCTTTTAGCGTCGCATCGATCAAAACCGATGCATCTTCCGGATCATCCAAATCTCGTGGCCCATGACCACCATCTTGGTGTTTGATAATCTCAACATCATGCTGCGGTTTGCAGCGATAGGCCATTGCCCAGAAAAGGGCATCTGCATTTTCACCATCAATGTCTTTATCAATCGCAATGATCCATTTGCCTTCTGATTGGCGGAATGAGGCGAGCCCATACATGGCACGCCAAATCTCTGTGCGCGGCGTGTCTTTCTCAAAAATGATGGCGTGCACACGGTGCAGCGAAGTGAGCGGCTCGTGTGCTTTGACGGTGATGACATTTTTGATGCCGAGCGTATTTCTGAGATAAGACGCGTTTCGAGATTCATAGGCAAAGCGCCGAATAACGCTGGATTCGCTAGGAGCCACCTGGCTCACCCAGGAGGAGATGATTGCCTCTTTTTTGCGGGTGATCGCGGTCACGTCCATGTAGCCATTATATTCCTGGAGATTGACATGGCCGTGAGATTCGCCAAACGGCGCTTCCGGTTCTAAATATTCAGTATCAACAAAGCCTTCAATCACCACCTCGGCATCTGCCGGCACCAAAAGATCGACGGTTTTGCATTTGACCAAATCGAGTGGACGACCGACAAGCGCGCCGGCGACTTCCAATTCATCAATGCCTTCAGGCACCTTTTGAACCGAGGCATAAGACACCACCGGCGCGCAGCCTATGACGACGGCGCAGGGCATTTTCTCATCTTTTTCTTTCCAGGCCAGCCAATTGATATAGCCGCCCGTCCGCAATTCGGTCGACGTGTTCATACCAAAACGATCAGGCGCTTTTATCTGGCCGCGGTAATTGCCCATGTTTTGGACGCCGGTGTCGGGATCCTTGGTTATATAATGAGATGATGAGGTGTAGGGCGCATTGTCCCAACCAGGTGTTGAGATTGGTACAGGGAGATCATCCAGACCCTTGCCGCTCAGCAAATCTTTGCCTTCATAGACAATCTCATGACAGCCAGCGTCTTTGCTATCGACGATGTTCGGGGCCAAAGGCGCATCAATCGCTGCCGACCATTTGGCGTTCACTTCTTCTATTTTACAATCCATACCGACTTCGTAAATCGCGGGTGTCCCGGCCAAGCCGCAAACCAACACCGGCATGTCAAATTTGCGCCCTTTGCTATCGACGACGTTGGTGAAAAGCCAGGCTTTGCGATCTTCTTCAGGAATACCGCCTCGATATTGCCAACGCACCAAAGGATGCATTTCAGTATCTTTATTAATCTCGCGGTCGATCTCAATCAACAGGCCGGCTTTGCGCAACGCCTCAATGTGTTGGCGCATGTCATGGTATTCATTGGTGGTCTGCTTATTTGCCATTTCTAAAGTGCCGTCCGCACATCAACAACGGCGACTTTACCAGCTTCAACTTCTTTGACGGCTCGGGTGAAAACTTCAGCTAAATCTGCAGGGTCTTCAACCGGGCCCTCGGCCCAGCCACCAAAGCTTCGTACCATGGCCGCATAGTCAGTCGCCGGCTCTGCCATGCGTTGACCGATCCAGGCATTTTCTACTGGGCGGCCCCGCTTGCGGGCAATGTTACGTTGGTGAAACTCATCATTGCCCCAGGAATTATTGTTGTTGATCACCAACAACAGCGGAATTTTGTAATGAACGGCTGTCCAGATTGCACCCGATCCCATCTGGAAATCACCATCGCCCATGATGGCAACAGGAAATTTTTCCTGTTCCTTGTAGGCAAGCGCTGCGCCTACAGCGGCTCCCGGGCCATAACCAACCCCGCCGCCGCCATCAGCGCCAAGATATTGCCCTGATTCAGTGAACTCCCAAAGAGCCTCCGGGAAACTCCGATGATTGCGCACCGGCAGCATCCAGGGCTTGTCTTTCACCGCTTGATAGAGCTCATGGGTCAGGCGGCCTGTGCTGATCGGAATGGAGTCCCAATTGTCTTTCCATTTATCTTTTTGCGCTTGGCGAAGTTTGGAATGGGCCTCGGCCAATGTTTCTTTGCGCGCGGCAATTTTTTTGAGCTGAGCGTCCTGACCCTCCAGCCGTGTTTTCAACGCCGCGATCAGCTGACCCATACCATGCAGGGGTTCGCAGTCAATTTGCAGATCAACAGCAGCTTGCGGACCACCGGCATTTGACCAGGAGTTTGGATTTAAATGCTCCAAACTCATTTCAATGACTTTCTGGCCTTCGCGTCCGCGGATATTTTTGTTATGGGCGTCGAGAACCGTCGATGTATCAACGCAATCGATCGCAATTACCAGATCAGATTCTTTACGTATAGTTGGATCACCGTTGATGTTTTGTGGATGCATGTTTGGCATACAAACGACAGCCCGATCTTCGATGTAAGCAGCGCCCGAGAGCTCGACCAATTCGGTAAGAACCTCGCTGGTACCGACGTCCCGGCCAAACCGGCCACCGACAATTAAAGGGTTCTCGGCAGCGAGCAGCATATCAACGGCGGCTTCAATGGCATCGTCGTTTGCCGCGAGAGGCGCGGGTGGCTGAAAACGATCAAGGTCTGCACTAGGGATCTCAATATTTTCAGGCAAAGGATCTTCCTGCACACCAAGATCGAGAGAAACATAGGCGGGACCTTGAGGTTTGGACGACGCAATTTTATTGGCGCGCAACATGGTATCGACGGTGGCTTGCAAGGTGATGGGTTCCGCCGTCCATTTAGAGAAAGGTTCCACCAAATCGCATTGCATGCTTGCCGTGTGAGTCCAATCGATCGGGCGGCGACGCGCCGGGTCTTGCGGACCGCTGCCGCCAAAAATCAGTAACGGCACGCGGTCTACCCAGGCATCAAACACGCTGACCGAGGCGCACATCAATCCGACTAAATCATGCACCACACAAAGACCCGTTGTACCGGATGCTTTGGCGTAGCCATGCGCCATCGCAACGACAATAGATTCATGATTACACATAATCATTTCAGGATCATGATTGCGGAGATGATTTACCAATGAGTCGTGGAGACCCCTGAAACTTGAACCCGGCAAGACAAACACATGTTTGAAACCCATATCTGAAATAACATCCGCCATAACATCCGAGCCAAATTCCGCAGTCGATTTATTCGCCTGCAAATTGATCGGCGTTTCCGGGTATTTCATTGATGCGTAGTCGCTTGTTTTATCCAAGTTCCAGTGCTCCCTAATATATACTCGCGTTAGCGTATCAAATTATGATGATTTGCGATGATTACACTTTTTGCTGGTTGACGATATTACCTTATCGTCGCACTATCAATCATCAAACAGATCAAATATGCTTAGATTTGATACTATTTTCAAAAAAAGTAAAACAGGGAGAAAAAATGATGTTGAAATCGAAATTACTGGCTTTCTAGGAGCCGGAAAGACCACGGTTATTAATCACCTGGTCAACCAGCCGGGCATGAAAGACACGGCGCTCATCATAAATGAGTTCGGCGAAATCGGTCTCGATAATCTGCTGATTGAACCAGCCATTGAAAATACTTTGGTTTTGGAAAATGGCTGCATCTGTTGCTCCATTCGAGGCGACTTGGTTGACACCATAATCGATCTCTTCATCAAGCAGCAAAATGATCTAATTCCAAAGTTTTCACGCATACTGATCGAAACCACTGGGCTGGCTCAGCCAGATCCCATTGCCGAGACGCTCTCGGCGGAGAAACTTCTGGCCGACCGATGTGCCCTTAAGAACGTTGTCGCCATCGTCGATGGACAGCAGGGACTTAGCCAATTGGAGTCTCATCATGAAGTCGCAACGCAACTGGCCCAAGCCGACCTTGCTTTGATCTCCAAAAGTGATCTCAGCGAGGAGGCGGCGCTAGAAGCTTTGGAAAAAAGAGTGACAGCTATTAATCCGGCGCTAACTGTTCAAATGATTAAAAATGGAGAGATTGATCCTGACGCCTTG
>CAJXJM010000095.1 GCA_913054205.1 uncultured Rhodospirillaceae bacterium | reverse complement strand
CGGTCAAAGTCGCAAAATCGATAATCAGGTCAGGTTTCTCGCGAGCTGCCTCGGTCAGGGCATCGGCTAAAATGACCCGGCCTTCGGCATCGGTATTGCCGATTTCGATGGTTTTGCCATTTCGGCTCGGTATGACATCCAAGGGGCGCATGGCATTGCCGGAAACACTGTTTTCGACGGCCGGGATGAGAACCCGTAAACGCACCGGTAATTTAGCCGCCATGATCATATGAGCGAGCCCCAGTACGTTCGCTGAGCCGCCCATGTCTTTTTTCATGAGTTTCATACCGCCGGCGGATTTAAGATCAAGGCCGCCGGTATCAAAACAAACGCCCTTACCGACAAGGGTCAATTTGGGCGCGCCGGGTTTGCCCCATCTGATATCGATGAGACGCGGAGCTTGATCTTTGGTTTCAACAGCCCGGCCAACCGCATGGATTGCGGGATAGTTCTTTTTCAATAGATCGTCGCCGACAATAACGCTGAATTTGGCTTTATGTTTTGTGGCGAGCGCTTTGGCGGCTTTTGCCAATTGCGCCGGGGCCATATCGCCAGCAGGGGTGTTGATCAAATCGCGGGCGAGATAAGTTGCTTCAACCGCGCATTCCAAAAACGCGCGATCGCATTCTTTTGGCAGCGCCAAGCGCGCCAATTTCCGTGTTTTGTTTTTAGCGTTCTTTTTGTAGCGGGAAAAGGAATAGGCGCCCAATGCCCAACCCAGCGCCCATTTTTCTATATTCGAGCTTTTGGCGCGTTCAAACTTATAGACGCCTTCGGGTAGGGATTTTGATAGATTTCCGCAATCCCAAAGATTGGCATGTTCAGAGACGCCAACCAGAACCTTGCTCAATCTCCCATCACCTGCCGCGATCAG
Source organism: uncultured Rhodospirillaceae bacterium (assembly GCA_913054205.1). Taxonomy (GTDB): domain Bacteria; phylum Pseudomonadota; class Alphaproteobacteria; order Rhodospirillales; family UBA2165; genus TMED23. The sequence goes on along the minus strand of CAJXJM010000095.1, from coordinate 7,255 downwards.
ACATAATTCGCCGGGGCTGGCTTTAAATCCTGTGCTCGAAACCCAATTTTGTAGGTGTTTGTTTTGAGATTTTAACCATTTCCCAAGTTGAGCTTTCACTAGAGCTGTGATGGGAATTGCTTTTTTTGAAGCGGCGGCAAAATGGGTCATGTGTTCTCTTAATCTTTTGGATTTATGACAATGCGATCACGGGACAGACCTTTGAGGACAATTTTGTAGGCTTCACCAACGTTTTCCAGCCCATAGATATTTTCGTCTTTGATCGGATAGGGCTTATAGGCCCCGCTCTCAAAACCGGATTTCATATCTTCGAGCAATTCGCCAGAGACAATATTATCGTGATCCATATTGCTGACTCCGATCATTTGATAATTGCCGCGATAGAAAGTCCGGAGGTTGATCATGTTTTCTTCGACAATCGTCGTCAAAATGATCTGGCGGCCTTGTTTGGCCAATGAATTACAGGACGCGTCAAAATAAGGGCTGCCGACAGTGTTCATAATAATGTCCGCACCCTTGCCATCGGTGCGGTCCATGATGGCTTTATGGAGATCAGGCTCTTTTTCAAGATTAACGACATCAACCGGGCCGGTTGCATGACCGAGATATTCATCGCGCGTGCGTTCGACGGCGATGACGCTGGCGCCCGCCGCGGTCGCGATCTGAATGGCGGATTCGCCGACTTTGCCATTGGCACCCAATACTGCAACCACTTCACCACTGGCGACACGGGAGCCCGGCACCATGCCGAGCCAGGCACAGGTCCAGGAAACGCCGATCGAGCCGGCCTCTGCCATCGACAGGTTTGTTGGTTTTTCGCGAATACTCGCCGCATCGACAACATTAAATTCAGCGTGTGAGCCATTTCGTCCCATGCCAAGGTCGCCGCCGGTCCCCCAAACTTCTTTGCCAATGAGATCATTTGGACCTTCGATAACCACGCCGGCATAATCCCGGCCCGGCGTGCGCGGCCAGGCCAAATTTGGCATTTTCCCCAACAGCGCTTTAACATCGCTCGGATTGATGCCGCTGGCATGAATTTCGACCAAACATTCACCGTCTTTGATTTTAGGCGTTTCAATATCGGCGAGTTCAAATTTTAGATCATCTGAACTTATCGATTTTTCTGTGGCGCGAATTGCTTTCATCGGAAGGTCTCTTTTTCCCCAGTTAATTTTATTATGCCGACTCTCTACCAGTTTGCTCGGCTTTTTGAAAGGTTCTACCTCATATGATTTCTAGACTTTTGAAGATTGGGATTTAAACTAATACCAAATTTTAAGGGAGACTTTTAATGGGCAAAATTGAGGCGCGTTTGGCTGAGCTTGGTATCGAGCTGCCGCCAGCGGCTATTCCGAAAGCCGCAAAAATAGAAACCTATATGATCTATAACGGCACGCTTCGAGTGTCGGGTCAGTTGCCGGCGCTGGGTGGAGATATCAAATATATCGGCCATGTTGGACGTGAGCGAAGCCTGGAAGAGGGGCAAGCGGCGGCGCGGCTGTCCGCGTTAAATGTGCTGGCTCAGGCCAAACATGCGCTCGGCGGAGATGTCGATGGAGATTTGGATCGCATTGAGCGTGTGCTCAATCTCAGGGGCTTCGTTGCGACCGTCGAGGGCTTTGATCAGGTTGCTCAAGTGGTCAATGGTGCCTCCGAGCTGATGCATGATGTGTTTGGTGAGCTCGGTAAACACACCCGGACCGCTATTGGTGTCGCCTCCATGCCGTATAATGTGACGGTTGAGATCGAAGCGCTGTTCGCCCTCAAAAACTAAGTGAAGGAACAATAAAATGCTATTTATCATTTACCAGGAAGATGTTGAAAACTCAGCGCCGCTGCGTGAAATTCACAAACCTGCACATTTTAAATATCTTGAAAAGCATGAGGATATTTTGGTGCTTGGCGGCGCGATGCTGGCCGAGGATGACGCCCGAATCGGCTCGGTTCTTATTCTCAATGTCCCGAGTTTAGCAGAGGCTAAAAAATTTTCTGAGAATGAACCGCTTCGCAATGGCGGTGTTTTTAAATCAGTGAAAATCACCCGCATGCGGCGCGGCCAATGGAACCCAGGCGCGGCCCCCAAATCTGCCGAGGGAAATTAGATAGGTGAGGCCTTGCGCCTAACTCCCGACGCCTATAAACACGCCTCCTATGGCACCACCTATTCTCATATTGCGTGATATTAACTTGACCTTTGGCGGCACACCGCTGTTGGAAGGCGCCGAGTTGTCAGTTTCAGAGCGCGACCGGATTTGCGTTGTCGGGCGGAACGGCTCGGGTAAGTCGACGCTGCTGAAGATCGCTGCCGGCCAAGTTCAAACCGATAGCGGCGAGATATTTGTGCAGCCCGGCACCACGGTTCGTTATTTGCCGCAGGAGCCGGATTTCTCAGAGTTCAAGACAACGCTTGAGGTTGCAGAAGCGGAGTTGGCGCCAGGCAATGATCCCTACCGCGCATCCTATTTACTCGAGCAACTTGGCTTGACCGGCGAGGAAGACCCGAGCCAACTTTCTGGCGGCGAAGCGAGACGGGCGGCGCTCGCGCGTGTTTTGGCGCCTGAGCCCAACATTATTTTGCTCGACGAGCCGACCAACCATTTGGATGTCGAAGCGATTGAGTGGCTTGAACGGGAGTTGAAGTCAATACGCTCGGCGCTCGTCATTATCAGTCATGACCGGCGGTTTCTGGAAAATTTGTCAGAGGCAACCGTTTGGCTGAGCATCGGGATGACACGGCGGCTCGATCAAGGGTTTAAGTTTTTTGAAGCCTGGCGAGACGAGGTGCTGGAACAGGAAGAACTTGATCGCCACAAGCTGGACCGCAAAATAGTGCGGGAAGAACATTGGTTGCGCTATGGCGTGACGGCCAGGCGTAAACGCAATGTCCGGCGTCTCAATAATCTTCATAGCCTGCGACAGCAGCGCCGCGAGCAACGAATTGAGGGCGGCACGGTAAAAATGGTGGCAACCGATGCCCGGAGTTCGGGCAAACTGGTGTTTGAGGCCGAGGGTATTTCAAAATCTTATGATGGCCGCCCGATTGTCAAAAATTTTTCGACTCGCGTGTTGCGTGGCGATCGAGTTGGCTTCGTTGGCCCCAATGGGGTGGGCAAGACGACGTTATTGAAAATGCTGATTTCTGAATTGGAGCCCGATGAGGGAACTGTGCGATCTGGCGCCAAGCTGGAAATGGTCAGCCTCGATCAACGCCGGGAAAGCCTCAATCCCAATACCAGCCTCAGCGATTCCCTGACCGGCGGCGGCAGTGACATGGTGTTTATCGGCGATCAGCAACGCCATGTTGTCAGCTATATGAAAGATTTCCTGTTCCAACCCGAACAAGCGCCAACTGTTGTCAGTGCGTTATCGGGCGGTGAGCGCGGACGGTTGATGTTGGCGCGCGCCTTTGCACGGCCATCGAACCTTTTGATCTTGGACGAGCCGACCAATGATCTCGACCTAGAAACTCTCGATCTGTTGCAGGAATTAATTGCAGACTATGCCGGCACCGTCTTGCTGGTGAGCCATGACCGGGATTTTCTGGATCGCATCGTGACCTCGACAATCGCCCCTGATGAGGATAACGAGGGCAAGTGGATCGAATATGCTGGTGGCTACACCGATATGCTGGCACAAAAAAAGCCGGCCAAATCTGCGGTAGCTTCTGCCGCGAAACCAAAAGCGCCCAAACAAAAACAAACCAGTAGCAAAAGCTTAAAAATGACGTTTAAGGACAAACACGCACTTGAAACCTTGCCGGCACGCATTCAGGAATTGCAGGAAGAGACAATAATGCTTCAGCAAAAAATGACGGACCCGGAATTTTATGCGCGTGATCCGCAAGGGTTTGAAAAAACCGCATCCGCACTAACCGCTGCCGAGGAAGGGCTGGCCCGATCAGAAGAACGCTGGCTTGATCTCGAAATGCAGCGCGAAGAAATCGAGGCGCGCTCATGAGTGAGAGCTTTTTAACGTTGGCTGGCCAGCGCGGCATTAATCCGACATCGGGTGAATTGATTGTCGATCCCAAAGATCGTGTGCGGCAAATTTTTAAGAATATGGAAGCGGCGGCTCAGGAAAGTGGTTCGGGTTTGGATGAGACTGTGCGTCTGGTTGTCTATGTCGCCGACATGAAACGAGATCGCGCCATCGTCAATGAGGCGCAGAAAGAGCTTTTCCGAGAAAGCGCCTATCCGCCGCGCAGCATTATTGAAGTCGACTATTTGGGTGATGATTTTATCGAGATAGATGGGGTGTTTCGTGTTCCGGCGGAAGACAGTGCGGCGTTGGAATTCCTGGCCCCAAAAGAAGCCTTCACGCCGACCGCGACGTGGAGCCTCGGCGTTAAAACCGACGCCCATGTGTTTGTCTCTGGCATGCGCGGCATTCATCCTGAAACCAATGATCTGGTGATTGGTGAGGCACCTAGAATTCGTCGAGCATTGCAAAACATGCAAATGATTGCCGAGGCTGGCGGTGCCCGAGTTACGGATGCCATTCAAATAGTGCTGTATGTGACGGATGAAAAATATCTCGAGATCATTGAGTCTCTTCAGCAAAGGCTTTGGGGGGATAAACCACTCCCCCCGATGACCGTTAATGTGGTGACGGCGCTCAATGATCAAGACATTGTCGAGATTGAAGGCACCTTTGCGCGTATGTAATAGCATCGTCATTACCGCCCACGATAATTTATGGCGGGAATCTAGAGCCGTTGAAATTAGTAAACTGGACCCCGGATCAAGTCCGGGGTGACGGGTGGTGGAAAATTTTAAAACCATCGTCATCCCGGCCCCAGAGCCGGGATCCAGAATATCCAACCGAGGGAATATATCGGTTTCTAAAAATCCCCCCTTGATGGGGGAGGATTGAGGAGAGGGTGACCTAAAAACATAAAAACCACGGAGAACACAGAGATTCCTCTCCGTCATCCCGGCCAGGGAATGGTGCTGCCGTCTTTCATGGTTTGATAGACGGTGCCGCCGAGTTTCGGCTCAAACACAACAGACGCGCAGTTTTCCGCGTCGAGAGAATGGCGGTCAATTGGCCACCAATCTGCCATTTTTTCGGTAAACGCCTGAAAAGCGTTCTCAGGCGTGGATTTAACCCGCACCGTTTTAACAATTGGGGTTACTTTTTGAATTTGATCAACTTTGTTCATTTTTTTCTCCTGGGTTTAGATTTGGGTTTCTGTTCAACATGAGATTTAAAGGCTTCCAGGGCGTCATCCCACATGCCGTCGAGCCAGCCGCGAATGTCTTCCAGGCCCTTTTTATTGAGGGCATATTCATTGGCCGTGCCGCGCGGCGTGACCGTAACGAGTTCAGCATTTCGCAATACTTTTAAATGCTGCGAGACGGCAGGGCGACTGACCGGCATCTGTTTGGCGAGCATGCCAACGGTCATGGGTTGATGGCGAAGTGCTTCGAGGACCGAACGTCGCGTCGGGTCGCCGATAGCTGAGAATATTACATCGTAAGTCATGGCTTACTAATAGGCCAGTCTTTTGGTAAGTCAAGGCTTACATAATAATTTATTTCACCCTCCCCTCGATCCCCTCCCATCAAGGGAGGGGAAGAACGTTATGCGCAAATACGCCAATATTTCCTCCCCCCACCAAGGGGGAGGATTAAGGAGGGGGGGGGAATTAAATATGCATGCCGCCATCGGCCATGAAAACGCTGCCTGTCGAAAAGCTGCTTTGGTCTGAGGCGAGGAAGTAGGCGGTGTTGGCTATCTCTTCCGGCGCTGCGTGACGGCCGAGCGAAATCCAATTGTTCAACATTTCGGTGACGTTGGTGCCGGAGGCTTTCGAGGCGCGTTCTTCGATCTCCAACTGAAATGCATTATCGACCGGTCCTGGCGCCAACACATTGACGCGTATATTGCGGGGGGCCGCTTCCTTGGCAACGCCGCGCATCAATCCGATGACCGCGTGTTTAGAGGTAATATAGGCGATCGAGCCGGGCCGCGCCGTCACCCCCATAATGCTGGAAGTGATGATAATGCTGCCGCCGTCATTCATTTCCGGAAGGGCGTTTTTACAGGCCAAAAAGGCGCCCCGAACATTGACCGCCATCACTTTATCAAAGATGTCGTCGGGGTATTCGGTGATTGGCGCTGAGGTGCCGCTAAAGCCCGCATTGGCAAATAACACATCGAACTTGCCCCATTTTGCCACGGTCTCGGCAATATAGTTTCTGGTTTGATCGCTATCGGAGACATCGGCAGTGCAGGTGGCGATGCGGTCCTGATCGCCAAAGCTGGCGGCAGCTGTTGCCAGATTTTCCTCGCTGAGATCAACCAGCATAACCCGCGCGCCGGCCTCATACATACGTTTTGCACTTGCCAATCCAATGCTGCCGGCACCGCCGGTGATAACGCAGATTTTATCATTCATATCTTGTGACATTTCTTGTGTCATATCTTTGGCCTTTTCTCCCTCGGGAATTTACCCTTATAGTTCTCAAAATTATGAATTCGAAGATAGGAAGTTTTGCGAGCTTTGTCATGAGCTATACAGAAAAAGGCGATTTAAACGCTGATGGGCGCATGGACACACCAGCCTTCCATCGCAACCAAAGCTTTGTGGTTGAGGTTTTAAAAACCGAACTGGGAGATATTTCGAGCGACGTCTTGGAGGTTGGCAGTGGTTCCGGCCAGCATGTTGCCAAGTTTGCCGAGACTTTTCCCAATTTGACGTTTTGGCCCACCGACCTTGATCCAGAACATATTCAGAGCATCGAAGCCTGGCGCAGGGCCACCGAATTGGCGAATATCCAAAAGCCGTTTTTTCTCGATGTCACATCTGATGATTGGGAGTTTGGCACTGAAAATCGGCCGCCGTCAGATCTCGCGGCGATCATCAGCCTCAACATGATACATATTTCGCCCATCAGTGTTGCCAAAAATTTATTTCGAGGGGCGGGTGACTATTTGAGCGCGACCGGCAAACTTTTTCTGTATGGCCCCTTTAAACGAAACGGTGAACATACGGCACCCAGCAACGCTCAATTTGATGCCACCTTGCGGGCGCGTGATCCCGCTTGGGGGGTGCGCGATGTCACCGACCTCGAAGAATTTGCCAGCGCTAATGATCTTCTGCTTGATCGCAGGGTGCCGATGCCTTCCAATAACTTCACGCTGATATTCAGCCGGAGAAACTAACTTTCCATGAAATGGATTTGGAATAACGCCTATGTGTTGATGGTGATCACTGCCCTCGCCTGGTCGGGCAACGCCATCACCGCTC
>CAJXJM010000094.1 GCA_913054205.1 uncultured Rhodospirillaceae bacterium | reverse complement strand
GTTAAAATTGACGTCGATGTTGGCGGCGGCTACACGGTTCTTACAGATGAGCCGGCCGAGCGCGGCGGCACCGATACAGCTACCTCGCCGTTGATGTATTTCACGACGGCGCTCGGTACCTGTCAGACCGTGCAAATCGTCAAAGTGGCCGAAGCGATGCGCTTCAAACACGGCGCTATCAATATTCATACCGAGACCGTGACTGATCTGATCGATGGTTTAGAAGGCAATAATAATGGCGTGATGCATTTTGTTGGCGCGACATTGAACATTGAGATCGAAACCAATGAGCCTCAGGAAAAGCTCGATCGCCTCGCAGCTTTATCTGAAGATCGCTGTCCGGTCGGGCGCTTGTTTGCCGATGCCGGGTTCGAGCCCGAATGCATCTGGACGGCTGTTCCGCTTAAGGAATAGGCAATATTGAAAGTTAAAGAAAATGCCGGTGCTAATATCTAGCCCGGCATTTTTTGTGTCCTCTCTCACGGCACGCGCGAGGCTTAGTAGACTTTTCAGCCGAGCGGCATGCCATTGCCCTTGGTGAGCTTTGCCTGATAGGCAAGTTTGCCGGCTGAATCAAAAAACGAAACCTGGTTGCCTAGAATTTTCGGCTTCAAGCAGGTCTTGCCGTCGCGGAAATTTTTATAAGTGCTGTCTTCCAAGCATAAGGTAGCTGCATCGGTGATCCGCCACGTGCCATCGACAAATTTGCACGGATATTCTTTGTCCAAGATGTGGCGATAATATTCGTCATATACGTTGCCGAAGCGGCCAAAATAGACAGTGTGTTCGAGGTTGGTATTTTTGTCGATATAGACAAATGTATGGTCGCGTAGTTGCAGGTCGAGACTGGCCGATTCCGCTTCTGTCCAAAATGGAAAAGCGAGTAATCCAAATACCAACACGCTCATCAAAAACGCCGATCGATTGTGTGTCATTCCACCAATATACCAAAATCTGTAATAAAATGCATTGACGATCCTCAAAAGGTGGCAGAGTTTGGCGACCATAATTGAAAAAGATTAATTCTCCATGACCTCAACCAAATCCCCTCCTAATTTTGCCGCGCGCCTACCGTTTTTTTACGGCTGGGTCATCATTGGCATTGCTTTCATATCAATGGCAATTTCCGTCAATGCACGAACGTCATTTTCACTTTTGTTTCCGCCTATCCTCGATGAGTTCGGCTGGTCAAGAGGAACCATTGCGGCGACATTTTCCATTGGATTTATTGTTTCCACCATTCTGACACCTTTTAACGGGGTGTTGATGGATAGGTTTGGCCCGCGCTTGATACTGCCCGTCGGCGGCTTGGTGACCAGCCTCGGCATGTATTTGTCGACCTTCTCGAGTGAGCCCTGGCATTTCTATATAACGCTCGGAGCGATGGTGGTCGGTGGAACCGCTGTCATGAGTTATATTGGCCATACGCTTTTTTTGCCCAACTGGTTTGATCGCAAACGAGGCCTCGCCATTGGTATTGCCTTCTCGGGTGTTGGCATTGGATCGATAATCCTATTTCCGTGGATGCAACACGCTATCGATACGGAAGGGTGGCGTTACAGCGCTCAAGTTGTTGCGGTCCTCCTCCTCGTCGTAACTGTGCCGCTTAATATCATCTTTCAGCGTCATCGGCCGAGCGATTTGGGGCTGGAGCCTGATGGCGAAAAAATCGGTGAGGAGGCGACAAAATCTGCACGCCACGACAGCCATGAAAACCGGATTGTTGATCGCGAATGGGTAGAGACCGACTGGACCTTGGCAAAAGCAATTCGGACATCCCGATTTTGGTGGCTGGCAATATCATTCATATCTGCGCTGTATGCGTGGTATGCCGTGCAAGTGCATCAGACACGTTATTTGATTGATATCGGCATTTCAGCCGAGGTTGCGGCTGTCGCTCTTGGTCTTGTGGGTTTGTTTGCGGTTGCCGGGCAAATTTTCGTCGGTGCGTTATCTGATCGGATTGGCCGTGAGCTAACCTGGTCGCTGGCTTTGGTGGGATTCTTTCTCACCTATTCTATTTTATATCTAATGCGGATTTGGCCGTCGGAATGGCTTATGTATGTCATGGTCGGATTGCAGGGATTTTTAGGATACGGCTTGGCATCTGTGTTTGGTGCCATTCCGGCAGAGCTTTTTTCGGGCAGAAGATATGGTGCGATTTTCGGCCTTCTCGGGGCCATGGCAAGTTTGGGTGCCGCTCTCGGCCCCTGGGCCACTGGCGTCTTTTTTGATATTTGGGGAAATTATAATTACGCCTTCATAATTGCGATGGCATTTTGCATTGTATCGATTGTCACCATGTGGATTGCGGGCCCGCGCAAAGTAATCCTCGTTGCGGGCCGCGCTCGAAAATCCAGTTAAGTATTAACTGCCGGGAGGGCCTGGTACAGTCGCCGCAAAACTAGGGCGTTCCTGCATGCGGCCAAGCCAGTCCTCCAAAGCCGAGTGGCCCTTGACTGTTTGTTCGCCTTCTGGGACTTGGGCAGAATAAAACACCATCGGTAGCAACATAAAGTCAGCTATGGTTGGCTCATCGCCAATGAGATAGGCTGAATTGCTGAGTTTTTCATTCGCGACACTCATTGTATATTTGGCGTGAGGCACTGCATCTGCAACCATTTCCTCATCGGTTTCGCCGCCGCGTGTCGGAACGACTACCCGTTGAACGACAATACGGCGAACGCACCAATCATAATAATAATCGACCAACGAGCTGTTCCACTGGTCGACTTCAGCGCGCCCAAACGCATCCGCGGGCTGCAAAGACGGACCATCGAAAGTTTCATCGATATAGCGACATATTGCGCTTGTCTCATACAATCGATTATCGCCATGATCCATGATCGGAATTTTGGCGAACGGGTGAAGCGCCTTGTGATCGTCCGAGCCAAATTCAATCGGCAATAATTCATGCGTGATGCCTTTTTCTTCGGCGGCCAAGCGGGTTGTCCAGGTGTAGCTGGAGGGCGCAAAGCCATAAAGTTTGATATCTGCCATTGTCTTGTTCCTTTCGCTTTATTTACGCTGCTAACAATTCGGCGAGGCTTTCGAAAGAACTCGTCCAGCCCATATTGTGGCCGTTCATGCTCTCTTCAGTTTCGAAGCCGCGATGAATGAGGACCAAATCGGTTTTATCGCCATTGGCGGCAAACTCGACGATAACTTCAGTCGAGTGACCGACAACGCCATCTTCTTCCCAGGCCCAAGTGAAAACCAGACGATCCGGTCGGCAGATTTCAACGTAAGAACCTGTGACAACATGTTCGCCGCCTTCCGGGTCGCGCATGCACATGCGATAGCTGCCGCCTTCGGTGCCATCAACCTCGCATAGTGGAATAGTAAAGCCTTCCGGACCGAACCATTGAGATGCCTGATCCCGTTCGATCCAAGCATCGAATACGGTTTCGCAGGGCGCGTCGAAAGTGCGTTCAATTCTAAGCTCGATAGGTTGTGTTGAATCTGGTGCCATCGTTTCATTTCCTATTTCGTTTGTCTGAACTTGTTGCATGAGTTTTGTCCTCCTTAGTGTGGTTCGTTTGAGTTTCTAATTTTTTTAAGTCGTGTAGGTAGTCCGCTAAGGCATCAAACTGGCTTTCCCAGAATTGTTGATAGTGGGAAATCCAATCCGCTGCCGTCTTCAATCCTTTCGGATTTAGTTTCAGCCGCCGCCATTGGGCATCGGTCTTGCGTTCGATGAGGTTGGCTTTCTCTAATACTTTGAGGTGACGCGATATCGCTGGCGCCGAAATCTTAAAAGGTTCGGCCAGTTCTCCAACCGAGATTTATCCCAATGACAACCGGGCAAGAATGGCCCGGCGTGTTGGGTCGGCGAGAGCGGCGAAGGTGGCGTCTAGATTCCGTTCCATCTTTATTTAACCAATCCTTTAATTAACGTATTAGTTAAATTTAGTATATTTGTTTATGAGTTAATAGTCTGGTACGACCAGGAAAAGGCGGGCTAAAATGCCCATAAATCAAAACGAAAATTTAAAAAGGGAAAAAATGGCGAAACCAACTATTGGATTGATGAGCCCAGGTGATATGGGCCATACGATTGGCGGCGTGTTTGTTGGAAAAGGCCATCGAGTCGTCACGGTTTTATCCGGGCGCAGTGACCTCAGCAAGGCCCGCGCCGAACGTGCCGGCATGGAAGATGTCGCAGACCTTAACGCTCTTGTCGCCGAAAGTGATTTTATTTTCTCAATCATGCCGCCAGAAAAGGCCGATGCGTTTGCCGGTGAAGTCGCAACGGCGATGAAGGAAAGTGGTGAGAAAGCAGTCTATGTCGACTGCAATGCCATTTCCCCGGATACCACGTTATCGATTGCCGCAAAAATGGCAGATGCGGGTGCGACCATGGTCAATGTTGGCATTATTGGACCGCCGCCCGGTAAGCTGCCGGTGAGTCGAAACGCCGAAAGCTCGCCGCCTAAAACAAAATTCTATGCAAGCGGCCCTGACGTTGATCTCATTCGTTTTGTCGATGGTGATGGCATCAAGTTTATGCCGATGGGCGATGACATTACCAAAGCCTCTGCCATTAAAATGTGCTACGCGGCTTTAACCAAAGGCATGATGACCCTGCACACAAGCGTATTGGTGACGGCTGAATTGCTCGGCATTAGTGAAGAAATTCAAAGCGAGATTGAAAACAGCCAAAAGTTTCACTGGGAAGGGATGAATAAGCGGGTTTCGATGTATGCCTGCGATGCTGGGCGCTGGGCCGGCGAAATGGACCAAATCTCCGATACATTTGGTTCTGCTGGAATGACACCCAATTTACATAAAGGCGCGGCAGATGTATTCCGCGTGCTGGATGCGTCTCCTTTGGGCGCTGAAACGCGTGAGACCCATGATAAAAGCAGATCAATGCAAAGCTCAATTGAGATTTATGCCAAGACCGCGCGAGAATTGAAGGACAGTAAAAAGGCTGCCGAATAAGCAATTATATTGCTGTTGAAAACCACAGTATAATAGCCCGTAAAGATGGAATATTTTGTAACTTAAATTGACGGCTGCTTCTTGAGGGAGAAATTTAGGTATGCTCTTACGTATTGGTCTGACGCTGCTAATCATATTGCTGACGGCGGTAGCGATTTATTTCTTTCGGCAAAACGGAATTATGGCGCTGGTATCCTTAGGATTTGGCATCGCGTTAATCATTGCCGTTTGGCTGGTAACGCGCATGGGCAATGTTCAAGAGTTGCAAAATCAAAATGCGCCGCAAGCCATCGATCGAAATACTAAAAAGCTCATCGGCATCATTAATGATAGTTTCAATGATGAAGGAATTGATGAAATTGGCCGCAAAACCCAATCAACAATTGTTGAAACCATGAACGGTATCAATTCCGGAGAGTATAAAACCGAAAAAATTGCCGTCGCGACACTCAAACGCGTGCCACCTTCAAAATTTTATGAAGCCAAGAATACAGGATACCTCGCCGCGACATTGGCTGCATTTTATATTTTGGCTGATGAAGATACCGAATTTGGCTTTAATACAAAGACCCGCGTCGATAATTTTATCGCCGGTATTCAAGACGACAGCTTTTAGCTTATTGATCACTTGCTAATTAAGCACTAAGTTACGCTCCTTTTGAAATTAGGATTAAGCGGAGCTAAACAAAATGAATTTAACCGGTGAATATCGTATCTCAGCGCCACGGGAAAAAGTGTGGGAAGCCCTCAACGACCCGGAGGTGCTGAAACAATGCATCGACGGGTGCCAGGAACTCACCAAAGATTCAGATACTCAATTTTCCGCCAAAGTAACGGCAAAAGTCGGTCCGGTTAAAGCTAAGTTTGCCGGTAAAGTGACGCTTTCTGAACTCGATCCGCCAAATGGCTATAGGATCTCAGGCGAAGGTCAGGGCGGCGTCGCGGGATTTGCCAAAGGCGGTGCGACGGTCAAACTCACCGAGGATGCCGGCGAAACTATTTTGAACTATGAAGCCACAGCAGAAGTCGGCGGCAAACTTGCGAGTGTCGGCAGTCGCTTGGTCGAAGGCGTTGCCAAAAAACAGGCTGATGATTTTTTTGGAAAGTTCTCGGAGATTGTTGGCGGCGGTGCTGAAGCGGCGACACCTGAAGAAGCAGCGGCAGAAACCGCAACGGCAGCAGAAAGCACGGAGAGTGCTGGCATTTCACCGATGGTTTGGGGATTTGGCCTGGTTATCGTTGTCGGCGTCTTACTCTACGTCTTTGCATCTTAATAATTAAGGGGACAAATAATTAAGGGGACACAATACTAATTAATACCCTTTCACAACTTTCCTAATTAGTATTGTGTCCCCTTAATTCATCAACATTACAAAAGTTTAATAATTCAAGAAAACCGCAGAATACTACCGGTATTTGGCGCTATTTTGAGTGGGTATATTGCCCGAAATTCGAATCATCTTGATTTTGGACCGATTATTCCATAATATCCTAATTGTTCCCAGTGAGGTTGCCTATTGAAGGGGCCAAACTGGAAGCGCCAAGCCCAAATAAGTGGGTTGGAATTGTGTACTAGGCATGTTGCTCAAATGGAGGATATGACTGATGGCTTTGGATCATCTCATTAATTGTCCCGTATAGGCTAATACCACGTATTTGACTAAGCACGCCCGCATTGGGTCTGCTCAATTGGTACCCGCACCATCTTCTTTTAATCGGTGTATTGTTAGACGGGAGATAAAAATGGTTACAACAACTTTACCTGTATTATCCAGTGATAGTGGATTGTCCCGCTATCTAAACGATATCAAATCTTTTCCGCTGTTGACTGCGGATGAAGAGTTAATGCTCGCAGAGCGCTATGCCGAAACCGGCGAAAGCGAAGCCGCGCATAAACTTGTCACCAGTCATCTGCGCTTAGTGGCGAAGATCGCCATGCAGTTTAGAGGTTATGGTTTACCGGTTGCCGATCTAATTTCAGAAGGCAATATCGGTCTCATGAAAGCTGTTAAGAAATTTGAGCCGGAACGTGGTTTCCGCTTGTCGACTTATGCGATGTGGTGGATTAGGGCTTCGGTCACAGAATATGTCCTCAAATCCTGGTCGATGGTTAAAATGGGAACGATGGCCGCGCAGAAAAAATTGTTCTTTAGCTTGCGCAAAGCCAAACGCCGTCTCGAAATCATCGACAGCAGTGAAATTAACCCTGAGCAAGCAAAGATTCTGTCTCAGCAGTTTAATCTTCCTGAAAAAGACATCATTCATATGAATGGTCGGATGACGATCCGTGATCAATCGCTAAACGCGCCGATTACCCTTGGCGAAGAGGATTCGATCGAGTTTCAAGATACGCTCGTCGATAATACACCATCGCCTGAAGCAATCGTAGCGCACCGGGAAGAAGCTGATATTCGCAGCGGTTTGCTTAAAGCCGCTTTGGATGAGTTGCCCGAACGCGAACGTGACATCTTTATTGAGCGTCGACTGAAAGATGATCCGATCACTTTGGAGAAGCTCGGCAAAGGCTACGGCATAAGCCGTGAACGGGTCCGTCAGCTTGAAAATCGCGCTTTTGAGAAGGTTCAAAAGGCAATCCGTGAGGCTGCGGTAATCAATTGAAATAGAATATAAAACACGGGCTGCTCGGAAGTTTTGAAAAAAATGTCAATCAAACCTTGACCTTAGCTGTCTCCCGGCATAAATCACTGGCACTCTCATTTGGAGAGTGCCAAATATTTTAGATAGAGTTTCGAGTTTGAGCCTGATTTCAGCCAATTTCTGGATGAAAATTTAGGTATGGATCGGGCTCGATATATAGGAGTTTTAATAATGGGTTTTAAACCACTTCACGATCGCATTGCTGTTCGTCGCCTGGAACAAGGTGAAAAAACAGCTGGCGGCATCATCATTCCAGACACTGCGCAAGAAAAACCATCGGAGGGCCTTGTGGTCGCCGTTGGTTCTGGTGCGCGTGGCAAAGATGGTAATCCCGTCGCTATGGACGTCAAAAAGGGCGATACCGTTCTTTTTGGTAAATGGTCCGGTACTGAAATCGCCGTTGACGGTGAAGACCTGCTGATCATGCAGGAAACGGACATCATGGGTGTGATTGATTAAATCAATTCCTCAATTCACCTGAGTAAAATAATTTTTTAAACGCTATGGAGAACATTTGAGATGGCGAAAGAAGTAATATTTGATGCAGAAGCTCGGGCAAAGATGCTTGC
>CAJXJM010000093.1 GCA_913054205.1 uncultured Rhodospirillaceae bacterium | reverse complement strand
CCTATGCGATGAAGGATGCGGGTTACGAATCCATCATGGTCAATTGTAATCCCGAAACCGTTTCGACCGATTACGACACCTCGGACCGGCTCTATTTCGAGCCGTTGACCGATGAGGATGTCATCGAGTTGATCCGCGCCGAGCAAGCCAACGGCACCGTCCATGGTGTGATTGTTCAGTTTGGCGGCCAGACACCGCTGAAACTTGCCGCCGCATTAGAAGCCGCTGACATTCCTATTTTGGGCACCTCACCGGACGCGATTGATCTTGCTGAAGACCGTGAGCGCTTCCAGAAATTGCTCGAAGACCTTAATCTCAAACAGCCTCCAAATGGTATCGCACGCACTGGCGAAGAAGCCGAAAAAATTGCCGAAGAGATTGGCTTTCCTGTTGTCATCCGCCCGAGCTATGTGTTGGGAGGCCGGGCGATGGAGATCGTCCATGATGTCGAGCGCCTCCGCCATTACATGAAAACCGCGGTCGTCGTTTCCGGTGACAGTCCGGTGCTCATCGATTGGTATCTCCGCGATGCCATCGAAGTCGATGTCGATGCGATCTCTGACGGCAAAGAGGTCTTTGTCTGCGGCATCATGGAGCATATTGAAGAAGCCGGCATTCATTCAGGCGATAGCGCCTGTTCATTGCCGCCTTATTCGCTTTCCGATGCCACAGTCCGCGAACTTCGCCGCCAGACCAAAGCCTTGGCCCTGGCCCTTAATGTTGTCGGATTGATGAACGTGCAATTTGCCATCCAGAACAACACTATCTTTATTTTGGAGGTGAACCCGCGCGCCAGTCGGACGGTGCCGTTTGTCGCCAAGGCAACCAACGTGCCAATTGCAAAAATTGCGGCGCGTGTGATGGCGGGTGAAAAACTCAGCGAGTTTAACCTGACTGAAAATCTTAAACCCACGCATTCCGCCGTCAAAGAGGCCGTCTTCCCGTTCTCACGCTTTCCCGGCATCGACATTATTCTCGGCCCTGAGATGAAATCAACCGGCGAAGTCATGGGCATCGATAAGGATTTCCCGCGCGCCTTTGCCAAATCCCAATTGGGCGCCGGCACGATCCTACCGTCAGAAGGTACCGTCTTTATCTCGGTCAAAGATAGCGACAAAAAAGCCGCCGGGCGGATTGCCCGTGATCTGGGCGAGCTTGGATTTAAAATTCTAGCGACCGGCGGTACAGCAGATTATTTCAAACAAGAAGGCATTGATGTTGAACGGGTGAATAAAGTTCTTGAAGGCCGGCCGCATTGTGTTGATGCGATTTTATCCGGTGAGGTGCAGATGATCGTCAATACAACAGAAGGCGCTCAAGCTGTTGCCGACAGTTTTTCAATTAGAAACTCAGCATTGACGAGTTCGGTACCGCACTACACCACCATGGCCGGTGCGGCGGCGGCTGTCGGTGCCATCTGGGTGCAGAATTCAAACGACCCCGACGGCAATAAGGGGCTTGAAGTTGCCCCACTACAATCTTATGCTAAGGGCTCATCATAATTAATTTTATATACGTTGCACCGTGATTGACTTGAAGGTCGTAAATCGCGGGCTGGGTTTTTTTGTTTTTTAAGGTAAGAGTTATGGAAAAGGTTCCAATGACGGCTGGCGGTTTGTCGGCCCTGGAAGAAGAATTAAGACGACTGAAATTTACCGAGCGCCATGAAGTCATCAAGGCGATCGAGGTGGCGCGCGAACACGGCGATCTATCTGAGAACGCTGAGTATCATGCTGCGCGGGAAAAGCAGAGTTTCATCGAAGGGCGGGTTAAGCAGCTTGAATCGCTCGTTAGCTGCGCTGAGGTCATCGATCCAAAATCTCTGTCTGGCGATACCGTGCGCTTTGGCGCAACGGTCGAGCTCGCCGATGAAGACACCGATGAAGAATCTAAGTTTCAGATTGTCGGCACCCATGAAGCAGATGTCGACAAAGGCAAACTCTCGATGACGTCACCGACTGCGCGTGCGCTGATTGGCAAATCTTTGGGCGACAGTGTCGAAGTCAGCACACCCGGCGGCTCCAAATCCTACGAGATCATCAAAGTCCAATATAAATAAGTTTGGCTATTGCGAAGAATTTATGCTTCGAGATTTTGGGCGACAACAGCCAGAAAAATACCGGCAAAATTCTTAAGCTTTGCCGCACCGACACCGTGGATATCTGCAAAGGCGGCTTCATCGCGGGGCTGTTGGCGCGCCATGTCTTCCAGTGAGCGATCCGAGAAAATGATATAGGGTGGCACCCTTCGCGCCCGTGAGAGTTCTGTGCGTTTTTCTTTCAGGCACATGAGCAAAGAGATTTGATCCGGCGTTAAATCATCGGGATCAAATTTTTCGGAACGGCGCTTTTTTTGTCTTCCGGATGGTTTGATCACGTCTTTGCGGTAGTGGAACGTCTGGTCACCATTCAGGAGGGCCTGGCCTTTTTCGGTGAGGCTCAATCCGCCATATCCTTCAACATCAAGTTTCAAATACCCGGCTGCGACCAATTGGCGGATAATCGAGCGCCATGTATTTTTATCGATCTCTGAGCCAATGCCATAGGTCGGCAAACTATCATGCCCGTTCGATCTGATTTTTTCGGTATTTGCGCCGCGCAGGACATCAATGAGGTGGGCCTGCCCAAACAACTGGCCGGTTCGAACAATCACCGACAAAAGTTTTTGCGCGGACTCGGTGCCGTCAATCATTTCGGGTGGATTGAGACATATATCACAATTGCCGCAGCCGCTTTTATCATCCCGAGGCTCGCCAAAATAGGCAAGCAACGCGTGGCGGCGGCATTCGGGCGATTCACAGTAAGAAATAAGCGCGTCCAAGCGTTTGTGTTCGCGTCGCTTGTGATCGGCATCACCGACGTCCTGGTCAATGAATTGCCGGCGCATACGCACATCATCCAAGCCATAAATCATATGAGCGACCGCAGGTTTACCGTCACGGCCAGCCCGGCCGATTTCTTGATAATACGCTTCGACACTGCCCGGCATATCAGTGTGGCAAACAAAGCGCACGTCGGGTTTATCGATTCCCATGCCAAACGCGATGGTCGCAACGATAACGACACCGCTGGTCTCCATCATAAAGGCTGTCTGATTCTGGTTGCGCATTTCTGCCGTCATACCGGCATGGTAGGGCAAAGCGCGGATACCTTTGCTGACAAGAAACGCCGCCGTTTTTTCGGTTTTAGCGCGGGACAGGCAATAGACAATACCGCTTTCTTGTTTGTGAGCCTCGACCACCTCCAACAATTGACGTTTGGCATCAATGCGCATCGCCACACTGAGGCGAATGTTGGGACGATCAAACCCGGAGACAAAAACCTGGCCCTGGCCGCCAAATAGCTTTGCAACAATGTCATTTTGTGTCGATTGATCTGCCGTTGCGGTTAATGCCACAAGCGGCACATCCGGAAACAAATCCCGAAGACGCACCAAGGCTTCATAATCCGGTCTAAACGACGGACCCCAGCGCGACAAACAATGGGCCTCGTCAATCGCGATCAGATTGACCGGCAGCTGTGATAATGCGGATAACATGCGCTCTGTCATCAGTCTTTCCGGCGCCAAATAGAGCAATCGCGTCAGTCCGTCAGAGGCACGTTTCCAAGCCGCAACATTGGCGGCACGATCTCTTGACGAATTAATCGTATCGGCAGCGACGCCGGCAAGTTTGAGCGCGGCAACCTGATCCTCCATCAAGGCGACCAACGGCGATACAACAATTGTCAGCCCGCCTTTAAGCAGTGCTGGAATTTGGAAACACAAAGACTTGCCCGACCCGGTCGGCATCACCGTCAAGGTATGCTGATCCGCCAATAATGCGTCGACGACTTCCGCCTGACCGGGCCGGAAATTGTCATAGCCAAAAATGTCTTTAAGAATGTGTTCAGGCACTGATTTTAATTTCGTGAAGGAGATCGTTGTTAGAGCTTAACCAGATCGGGCTGAACCGCGCTTTGCCGTTGCGAAGCTTTTGACGTTATTCGTCTGCGGGCCTTTAATCGAACCACCTCCTGGATCGAATTTTCCGGACCCAAATTGTTGGGTCGGCAGCTCAACCTTCGGGACACGCTTTTTACCTTTTCTAGCTTTCGCTCTCTCGCGGGCTCTGGCTTTGCTCATGGGATTAGCATCCTTTTTAGCTGACGTTACTGAGGAAACATACCACCCGACGACTCTCCGTGGAACCTAAAGTTTAGGGGGGGGGTAAATGAGAAAACTGAGTTTTACGTTAATTAACAACTGTTGATAATTAACTTTAAGGAAAAACACCCTCTGGCCCCGCCATAACCTACTTTAGTCAGATATTGTAGGATCAATTTATGCGGTTATATGTATATTTAATACTCGCTTTTAGTTTACTTGCAGCCTGCGCGAGACAACCCGAACTGGTGCAAGAACAACCGCTCGCACTTTCAAAAGAGGTACGGGAAAGGATAACGGACCGTTTGGAAGATGCCATCGGACCATCCTTCAGACACCATCGCCAAGGTAATCAAGACCCTGAACTTATCAAATGGCGATTGCTGAGCTACGCTTTTGATAAAATCGGCCCCGGCCTTGAGCAGGCAAAAAATGATCTCAACCTGTTGGGTGGTTATGATGATTTCATCAAGCTTATCGATGAAACGATTGGCTGGCGCAAAAAAATGCAAAAATCAGATGCTGAAACTGTCTACCAAACGGCGGAGGAAATTCAACGAAAATTATACTCTATCCCGAGGGATTTATTCTTCAGTGCATCACGTTGGGAAAGTCTGACGATTTATCCAAATGGAACTTGAAGCAATTGCTGAGAACCTTATGCCGGAAGAAAATTCGCGCATTGATAGGTGGAATAAATCGGGCACTCGGCCAATTCTTACCTTAAAAAGATAACCCATTCCTTCTTCTACACTCACTTAATCGTCTATTCCAAACGCCAACATCTATGGACCATTTTTCAACTTTATCGTTGAGAAAATCCCATCTCGCCGAATAAACACCAGGAGGATTATTCCTCTTTTCGTCTTCACGTTGGCTTTTCCAGTTGCGCACCATATTTTTCGCGTGTTCAAGTTCGCTCTTCTCATTATCACCGTCGCTCATTCTATATTCTCCTTTTGTTCTAAATTGAATGAGCCTCCCATCAATAGAAAAATCAATTTAATTGGGAGAAATTGAGAGCGAAGAACGCTTATTCCTCCGCCTCGTCCCCTTCGTCCAACTCCACCGGGACGCCGGGGGCGAGTTTGGAGGAGCGGATGGCGAGGGCGGATTTGACGTGGGCGACGTTGGGCGCGGCGGTTAGTTTTTTCATGACAAAATCCTGATAGCTTTCCCAATCCTCGGCAACGACTTTGAGGAGGAAATCAGTTTCGCCGGCGAGCATGTGACATTCACGTACTTCGGCCCAGGAATTGATCAGGCTTTCAAAGGCGACCAGATCAGGTTCTGCCTGGCTGGTCAGTCCGATTTGCGCAAAGACCGTGACATTGTAGCCGAGCTCGGTCGGTTCCAAATCTGCATGGTAGCCTCTGATCAAACCGGCTTCTTCAAGGGCACGGACACGGCGCAAACAGGGCGGCGCAGAGATCCCGACCCGCTTCGACAATTCAACATTTGTGATGCGACCATTGTCCCGCAGCTCGCGGAGAATCTTACGATCAATATTATCGAGCTTTACCCGGCTCATAAAATGTCCCTTTACCAGCCCAAAATCGAGCAACCTCAGTGTAGGACTCTCTCAAGCTTCGCGCAATAATATTTCAATTTTGGCAAATAATCTTTCGCATAGGACTGGTCGTGCCAGGCACCCTTTGGTTAGAAATGTAGCCACAAATCAGTCTCACTAAAACTTGTGTAAAACTAACCAATGCGTGCCCTTGCGCGACGCTCCAGAGCTTTCTATGTTAGGCTCAATTCTCATCAAATATGCCCACTCGTTTCGGAGTTCTCGATCACATGTCCACTCAGCATCACAAAGTTCTTATACTCGGTTCCGGCGCTGCCGGGCTCACTGCCGCCATCTATACCGCGCGCGCCAGTCTTGAGCCGACATTGATCCACGGCATGCAGCCGGGCGGTCAAATGACCATTACCACCGATGTTGAAAACTATCCCGGTTTCCCGGAAGTCATCCAAGGCCCGTGGTTGATGGAACAAATCCAAGCGCAGGCCGAAGGCGTCGGCACCGAGATGATCTCCGACTTGATCGTTGAAGCCGATCTTAAATCCCCGCCGTTTAAACTCATCGGCGATTCCGGCGACGTCTATACCTGCGATGCGCTGATCATCTGCACGGGCGCCGAAGCCAAATGGTTGGGCATGGAAAGCGAGCAGAAATATCAAGGCTTTGGCGTCTCAGCCTGTGCGACCTGCGATGGCTTTTTCTATCGCGGCAAAGAAGTCGCGGTTGTCGGCGGCGGCAATACTGCCGTCGAAGAAGCAATATATCTCACCAACCATGCAACCAAAGTGAAACTGATCCATCGGCGGGACGAGCTCCGCGCAGAAAAGATGTTGCAGCAGCGCCTGTTCAACAATCCCAAAATTGAAATGCTGTGGAACTCAACACTGGAAGAGGTTGTCGGCAAACAGGATGGGCCGATGCCTGAAGTGACCGGCATGAAGGTTCGCAACCTTCAAACCGATGAAGTTACCGATCACAGCCTCGAAGGCGTCTTTATCGCCATTGGTCATAAACCCAACACCGATATATTCGTCGGTCAATTGGAAATGGATGACGAAGGCTATCTGATTACCCAGCCCGACAGCACGGCAACGCAAATCCCCGGCGTTTTTGCCGCCGGCGATGTGCAGGATAATAAATTCCGCCAAGCCGTTACGGCAGCTGGTACCGGCTGCATGGCGGCGCTCGAAGCAGAGAAGTATTTGGCTGAACTCGCAGCCGGCGAACAGGCAGCCGCGGAATAAAATTCGGTTCACGTCAACTTTCTATATAAATCTCGGCTGTTTTTGCGTAAAATGCATAACTTGACGGCTTAGCGCCGTCATTTTTGCATACGTAATCGCTATATTTATTGGAAAACCGGTCGGAAATTATGGATTGGGATAAGCTTCGAATTTTTCATGCTGTCGCCGAGGCCGGCAGTTTCACCCATGCTGGTGAAACCCTGAACCTCAGCCAGTCAGCAATCAGTCGACAGATCAGTTCGCTTGAGCAAAGCCTCAAGGTGCCCCTGTTCCACCGTCATGCCCGCGGCCTTATTTTGACGGAGCAAGGCGAAGATCTTTATCTCACCGCCCATGAAGTATTCCACAAAGTCGCAATGACCGAAGCGCGCCTGACCGAAAGCAAAGAACAACCGAAAGGCCCGCTTAAAATTACGACGACGGTCGGGTTTGGCTCGGTTTGGCTGACACCGCGGATTAAAGAATTTATGGATCTCTATCCCGACATCAATGTGACGATTTTGCTGGTTTATGATGATCTTGATCTTGCCATGCGCGAGGCCGATGTCGCCATCCGGCTAACGCCGCCGCGCCAGCCAGATCTCGTCCAGCGCCACCTGATGAGTATTCATTACAAAGTTTATGCCTCGCCCGAATACCTGCAAGAACATGGCATGCCGAAGACGCCTGAGGATCTGGACAAGCACAATCTAGTTACTTTTGGCGAGGAAGTGGGTGATCAAACGGATTTGCTACCCGCCCTGAACTTTTTGCAAGGCGCCGGTGCCAAAGGTGTTCGCCGGAAACCGGTACTCCAGGTGAATAACATTTATGGAATTTTCCGTGCTGTGCGCAGCGGCGTTGGAATTGGTGCTTTACCGGATTATTTTATCGAAGGGTCGACAAATTTGGTCCACATTCTGCCAGAACTGCAATCACCGCAAACTGAGGTCTATTTTGTCTATCCGGAAGAGCTCAGACAGTCCGCGCGCATAGCGGTTTTCCGAGATTTCTTAGTTAGAAAAATCTTAGAAATTCGCAAATAATATAACAATATCAATGATTTGTAGAAACCTATGCAAAAAACGCATGGGTGAATTGTTGTATGACCACTGGTTTCTGAGAAAAATCGACCTTATATATCAATCACGCGACGACAAGTTCGGCGCGACTTCGGGGCTCCCGCCTCGAAGGAAGGGTCCTCGGACCCTACGTCTCCCAGACGTGAAGCCTCCCTGTTAAACTTGCTAGGAAACTTCGGTTTCCTAGCCTTTTTTTTGGGTTATTTTTGCTGGGGTCATTCTATGTGGCATAGGTGTGGCATAAACGATTAGTCGGCCAAATCCTTATATGGCAAATAATGCCAGTTGT
>CAJXJM010000092.1 GCA_913054205.1 uncultured Rhodospirillaceae bacterium | reverse complement strand
TGCAAGACCGCCTGTTCGTCTGTGCCAGAGGTTTTTACTTCAATTTTATCACCCGGCGCTGCCGCCAGCATCATCAAACCCATGATCGAGAGGCCGGAAACTTCCTGACCGTCTTTCGATACCAAAACTTCGGCCTCAAACTCGCCAACAAGTTTTACGAATTTAGCCGCCGCCCGCGCGTGCAGGCCGCGTTGATTGCAAATTGTCAGGGTGGCTTCACTCAATCGTCAATACCGCCCGAATTTACTTTTTTTCTTTGGCTAATAATTGGGACGCAACATTGATGTATTTTTTGCCGGCTTCCTGAGCCTTGGCAACACATTCCTCAAGATCGCATTTGTCCCGGCAACTGGCAAATTTGACCAGCATTGGCAGATTAGCGCCGGCAATCACTTCTGCGTTAGCGCGGTCCATAACCGAAATAGCAAGATTGGACGGTGTGCCACCAAACATATCGGTAAACAGCACAACACCATCGTCTGAACTCACATCGGTCACGGCTTGTAGAATATCAGAGCGGCGTTGTTCCATATCGTCATCCGGGCCAATGCATATCGCCGCAACATTCTCCTGCGGGCCAACTACATGCTCCATCGCGGAGATGAGTTCATCTGCCAAATGGCCGTGAGTGACGAGAACCAAACCAATCATTTTATCGCTTTACCTTTACTCCAAATCCCGGTGATTTAATTGCGCCTGAAGACCGGCTTTGTCAAACCACATCGCAAGCTGCTCTGCAACGAACACCGACCGGTGTCGCCCGCCTGTACAGCCAAATGCAATGGTAAGATAGCTTTTACCTTCTGCCTGATAACGCGGCATCAGGGGCTCCAACATTCGGGTAAGGTTTTCAAAAAAAGGCGCAAAGGCTTCATCTTGTTTTACGTAGTCACCAACGGCAGCATCTCGGCCACTTAAATCTCGAAGCTCGCTTTCGTAATGAGGATTGCGTAAAAACCGCACATCTAAAACCAGATCAGCCTCGCGTGGCAATCCGGCTCGGTAGGAAAACGAGGTTACAAATACCGTAAGCTCGTGTTTGGCATTGCTGGCAAATTGCGCTTGAAGAATAGTTTTAAGCTCACCCGGTCCAATGCCGGTTGTGTCGATGACAATATCGGCGCGTCCCCGCAAGGGCAAAACCAATTTCCGCTCACGTTTAATACCATCTGCAACAGGCCGGTCCATCGCCATGGGGTGGCGATGGCGGGTCTCTTCGTAGCGGCGGTGCAAAACGTCATCGTCACAATCAATAAACAGAATTTGGGCATTGATGTCATTCTCGCTGGTGATTTGATCAAAGCGATTTAAAAACTCATCAACACCAAAATCGCGGGTGCGAATATCAACACCGACGGCAATCGGGCGCTCAAATCCGGGGACGTCCAGTTGTTTCTGACCGCCTGTCAAAATTAGCTCAAGCAAGGAAAGCGGTACGTTGTCGATGGCCTCGAAGTTTAAGTCTTCAAATGCTTTTAAGGCTGATGATTTTCCAGCGCCCGACATGCCGGTCACAATCACCGCTTCAATTTGATCTGATTGCTGTGGGCTTTTCGATGTCATTCCAACAAGCTCGCCTTTCCATCCAATATCTGCAATGCGATTTTTATTTTTGCGATGGCCGATGTTTCGAAAGGATCAATCTCGATCACCGGCACCGACACGCCTTCAATCTCATCTTCCTGTGGTTCCGGCATGCGGTCAATTTCTGCGTAAGGTTTTAGATCAACAATCAGACGAAGCGGTGCCTCAGCAATAGTCTCTAACTTCACAATTCCCAATCCCCGCACCTCGATCATTCCATATAGAGTTTCCGGTGCGGATAATTGAACGTTGCCCTCGATAGTATTGGCATCGACCCGATCATCTGCAATCAATTGAGCGCCACCATCGAGCTGATCAACTAGGCGCAAAGCGAGATCAGATTTACCGCAGGCCGAAGGGCCTCGGAGCAAGACCCCAGCTCCGTCTATACTGATTGCCGATGCGTGAATTTGCGACATGACCCGAAGATTACTCAGGCTTAAATGTTGATTGCGGCAAGCGGACAATGAAACACGCGCCGACTACTTTTCCGGCTTCACTTAATAAATTTTCGGCGTGGATAGTGCCGCCATGAACATCGATGATTTGCTTGGAAATGCTGAGACCGAGCCCGGAATGAGTACCAAATTTTTCACTCTCGGGGCGCTCCTGATAAAACCGGTTAAAAATATTTTCTTCGGTTCCGGGCGGCAGGCCAGGCCCCTGATCTTCTACACATATTTTAACGAAACTGTCTTCGTTGCTCACACGCAAAGTAATGCTGCCCTCGTCAGGGCTGAAACTCACCGCATTACTAATCAGGTTTCGGAGCACCTGAACGATCCGGTCTTCCATGCCGTGGATCACCAATTCGCCTGCATGTTCGCGCACCAAACTCAAGTGAATGCCATGGCCATCGATTGCCGCTTCGTGCAGATCGACCATCGTTTGAAGGAGACCGTCCAAATTAACCGGTGCCATTTTGGCACGTGACAGTTCTGCATCCAGGCGCGATGCATCAGAAATATCGGAGATCAATCGGTCAAGCCGTTGGATATCATCAAGAATGATCGACATGAGTTTTTTCTGCTGCCCAGGATCCTCTACGCGAGAAACAGTTTCAACAGCGCTGCGCAAAGAGGTCAGGGGATTTTTAATCTCATGGGCAACATCGGCAGCAAATCGCTCGATCGCATCCATGCGCTGCCAAAGATCTTCGGTCATTTCATCAAGCGCCGTTGCCAGCACACCAATCTCGCCCTTTTTGGACATCAAATCCGAAATGGAATAATGCCGCGCATTGCCTTTTCTAATTTGCTCGGTCGCGGCGGCCAAACGTACGAGCGGCCTCGCGATGGTGCGCGCGAGATAGATCGAAAGCAGAACTGTTACAAACAAGGCAATGCCAAAAACTTTAAGGATATCAAGCCTGACCTGAAATACGGCTTCATCAATCTGCTTGGAATCTTTTGTTAATGTGAGGGCGGCTAAAACTTGTTTGTAGCGCTGGACCGGTACGGCGACGCTTAAGCTTAACGATCCGTCACTGTGCGATTGAACCGATTTTCCCTGTTCGCCTTTTAAGGCCAATTTGGTCGCTGCGACAAAATCTGCTTCGTGAGATGGATCGCGTAAAAGCAGTCGAAGAAAACTTTCAAAGCCATCTGACATTTGATCGGAAAAATCGACGTCTGATTTTGGTGGTGGTAATTCTTCAACTTTCACAGCGCCGCCCGGTCCACCCAACAACCGACTGTCGGCCAGGACCTTGCCATTCGCCATAATGATCTGGGTATTTGTTCGGGTTGTCGAAGCAAGTCGCCGGACAATTTGGCGGGCACGATCAACAATTAGGAATTGATTGGCTCCGCCGCGTCTTGTCGGGTCATTAAAATTGTTTTCAACATCACCAACCGCCGCCTCGCCGATTGCCGCTGCAAATAATTCGGCTTGAATATTTAGGGCAGCGATTTCGCTATCGATCAATTCCTGGCGATATTGGCCGACATAAAGCAGGCCAACAACCAGCACCGCCAAGGCCAGAACATTGATCGCCAAAATGCGCCGGGTAATTGGAGAAATACCTTTTGAATGTCCGCTCGAATAGTTCGTGGAATTATTGGGGGACACCAAACGATCAGATTCAACTTTGCGTTCTGAGACGTCATCAGACTGTCCCGTAGAATCAATTGGCAATTTGTCCCCAATTTTCAATTACCTCAACTCCAAAGATAATTCCCGAAAGTATTAGCTTGTCGTGCTCTCTGTACTCTCTTGATAACGATAACCGACACCATAGAGGGTTTCAATTTCACTGAACTCACTGTCGATACCGCGGAATTTCTTGCGCAAGCGCTTCACATGGCTGTCAATGGTTCTATCATCGACATATATATGCTCACCATAGGCGGCATCAATCAATTGATCGCGGTTTTTTACGTGTCCCGGTCGTGTCGCCAGGGATTTCAGCAATAAGAATTCGGTAACCGTTAAGTTTACCGGCGTGCCTTTCCAGCTACATTGATGGCGGCCAGGATCCATAATCAGATCGCCGCGACGAATGACTTCTTCACTCGCGCCATTTGGTCCGGTGCTGGCATCCAACTCTCGGCGGCGGAGCAACGCTCGGATGCGCTCAATCAGCAAACGCTGAGAAAATGGCTTTTTGATATAATCGTCTGCGCCCATATGAAGGCCGAGGGCTTCATCAATTTCATCGTCTTTGGAAGTGAGAAAAATCACCGGCACGGCACTCTTTTCCCGAATTTTTCCGAGCAGTTCCATACCGTCCATGCGCGGCATTTTGATATCCAAGACCGCCAAATCGACAGGCCGTTGTGATATTCCGCGCAGAGCATCGGTCCCGTCTACATAGGTTTCGACGTTGAAACCCTCTGCTTCAAGAGCTATGGAAACGGAAGTTAATATATTTCGATCATCGTCAACGAGAGCAATGGATTGAGACACAGATACACCTAATACTTTATGATGTTAAAAACAATCCTGATCTAAAAACGTCGTAAAAATAGCACATTTACGTCTTTGATCAGGCATAGGCTAAATTGACACAGCAAATGTGTCAAAAATATAGTTCAAATATGGCAG
The DNA here is from genome assembly GCA_913054205.1 of uncultured Rhodospirillaceae bacterium. GTDB lineage: Bacteria > Pseudomonadota > Alphaproteobacteria > Rhodospirillales > UBA2165 > TMED23. The sequence goes on along the minus strand of CAJXJM010000092.1, from coordinate 3,660 downwards.
TTTACAAATCAGGTGTTTTTTTAAAATGAACCAACAACCACGGATTAAACCAAAATCAGCCGGCCAAACCTCCCGGCAAATTATAAGAAGCGCCCGAAAAGCATTTTTAAACACCATTGCCAATCCAGAAGATAGCGCATTTGCGGGCTGGCCGTCGACATCGATGGTTACCGTCGCGGCGGCCTGGGACAGTTCTCCAATACTTATGTTGTCAGATATTGCCTACCATGCTCAAAACATTGGCGCGGATGAGCGCTCTGCCCTGATGTTTGATGGCACAGCCGGCTACGTCAATCCGCAAGAAGGCCCGCGCGTCAGTGTCGTCGGACGCCTCAAAAAGACAAATGACAAAAAATTACAAGCGCGGTTCCTGGCCCGCCATCCGCGCGCTCAGCTTTACGCCGGTTTTGGCGATTTTAACTTCTATAAAATGACGGTCGAGAAATTTCATTTTGTCGGCGGGTTTGCCCGTGCCATCTGGGTCAACAAACAAAAAGCGTTGCTGGCTAAGGCCGATTGGTCTGAGATAGCGCAAAGCGAGCAAGGAATTGTCGAACATATGAACGCAGATCACAGCGAGGCTTTGCGCCTCTACGGCACGAATCTTCTCAAAAAACGCGGCAAAAACTGGCAGATGATCGGTGCTGATCCGGAAGGCTGCGACTTAAAATGTGGAACCGGCATCCATCGGTTGAATTTCGATGAAATTTGCACCACCACTGCTAAGTATCGGGAAACACTCGTTAATCTTGTTGCCAAAGCAAAACAAGTATAGAGCCCAATTTTACTTCGAATTTTAGCTAAATTTAAGTAAACAAAAAATTATTGCTTAACGGTATGTTCATACTATATATTACATTCCCCACGATTGCATCACATCATGTTGAATAATAAAGATATTTCTACAAGGATCCCAAAAATCAATATTATGTGATTACTGTCATTATTTACGTTTTATTTGTGGAATATTATGTCTGAACTTGTTGTATCTTTTGCGTTTATTAGTTTATTCGTCTCTATCGGCGTTTTATGGTTTGTTGCCGAGATGACGCGGCGCACCATGAACAGCAACAAGGGCTATATCGATGAGCGGTTCACCGGCCTTCTCGCAGAAATGCGCGACATTGAAAAAAACATCAAACAAGCGGAAATTGCCTATCGCGATATGGTCGACGATATCGAATCAATTAGAATGTCCCAGCAACATAGCGCCGGTAAAGAACTCGCCATTACGGCATCGTTGAAAGAAGTCGCAAAACAGATCAACTCATTGGAATCCATGCGTAAAAAAGCAACCGGCACGGACGGTTAGCACAGCCCGATTTTATCGCCCGCCTATCCCCATATTCTCCCGTCGAAGCAGCTACCAACTTTCATCAAAATATTTTCCAATATTTGTTTGATTCCCAAACAAGATTGGTTGCACCTCTCAAAATCCAAGGCTAGAGTTCTTCCAGAATAGCAGTGCAGCATGGCGCAAAAATGTCGCTGAAATTCTGAAAAAAATTAGTGCCAATATAGTAGCCCGTTAACGGGCTCGGGGAGCGACAAATGCCAACGGCCGAAACCAATCGGACTAACAATCAAAACCTACTCGCCTGGGTCGATGAGATGGCAGGCTTAACCAAACCCGATAACATTGTCTGGTGTGACGGCACGAAGGAAGAATTTGATAGGCTGTGTGCAGAAATGGTGGAGGCCGGCACGCTTATAGCGCTCAATCCTGAAAAACGTCCGGGTTCTTTCCTGGCACGCTCGGATCCTGGTGATGTCGCCCGGGTTGAAGATCGCACCTTCATTTGTTCAAAAGATCAAAAGGATGCAGGTCCAACCAATAATTGGACCGACCCGGCCGAAATGAAAAAAACCATGAACGGCTTGTTCGACGGCTCTATGACCGGTCGGACCATGTATGTCATTCCGTTTAGCATGGGACCGCTCGGCTCGCACATAGCCCATATCGGTGTGCAGCTAACCGATTCTCCTTACGTTGCTGCAAGCATGCGGGTGATGACCCGAATGGGTCAACCTGCCCTTGATGTGCTTGGCGATGACGGCGAATTTGTGCCCTGCATGCACTCCGTCGGTGCACCCTTGGCAGAAGGCGAGGAAGATGTGCCATGGCCAAATAACACGACCAAATACATTGTTCAATATCCTGAAGAGCGCTCGATCTGGTCTTATGGCAGTGGCTATGGCGGCAATGCGTTGTTGGGTAAAAAATGCTTCTCGCTGAGGATTGCGTCGGTAATGGCGCGCGATGAAGGCTGGCTTGCTGAGCACATGTTGATTCTCGGTCTCGAATCTCCGGAAGGTGAAAAGACTTATGTCTCGGCGGCTTTCCCAAGTGCTTGCGGTAAAACTAATCTCGCCATGCTGATTCCGCCGGAAGGGTTTGAAGGCTGGAAAGTTCGCACCATTGGTGACGACATTGCTTGGATAAAACCGGGTGACGATGGCCGCCTGTATGCGATTAACCCAGAGGCCGGCTATTTCGGCGTTGTGCCCGGCACGTCGAGCAAAACCAATCCGAGCGCGATGGAGATGATGAAAAGCGATACGATATTCACCAATGTTGCGCTGACAGATGATGGTGATGTTTGGTGGGAAGGTCACGATGACGACGCGCCGGATCATTTGGTCGATTGGAAAGGCAATGATTGGACGCCGGATAGTGACGAGCTGGCTGCCCATCCAAACGCGCGTTTTACTTGCGCCACCTCGCAATGCCCAACAGCCGATCCGGCCTGGGACGACCCTGCCGGTGTGCCGATCAGCGCTTTTATTTTTGGTGGACGATTGAGCCATACTTTCCCACTAGTCTATCAATCGCTTGGTTGGGATCATGGGGTTTACATGGCGGCAACGATGGGCTCCGAAGCCACGGCAGCGGCGGTTAACCAAGCTGCCATTCGGCGTGATCCGATGGCGATGCTGCCGTTCTGCGGCTACAACATGGCAGACTATTGGTCGCATTGGTTGAAGCTCGGCAATTCTCTTAAACGCCCCCCCAAAATTTTCCGCGTCAATTGGTTCCGCAAAGATGAAGACGGCGGATTTGCCTGGCCGGGCTTTGGCGAAAACATGCGGGTGCTGAACTGGATCGTCGACCGGGTAAACGGTTCCGGCGAAGCGGTTGAAAGTCCGTTTGGCTATATGCCCAAATACCAGGACATCAACTGGCAAGGGCTCGACGATTTTGCCTCGGACACTTTTGAGCAGATAATGGATGTCGACCGCGAAGCTGGCAAAAAAGAAGTCGAAGAACTCAAAGGATATTTTGAGACTTTTGAAGATCGCCTTCCGGCAGAAATGGAAATCCAGCGACAGGCGTTTTCTGAGCGCCTCGACAATGCACCGGAGGTCTGGCGCATCAACGGTTAAGCAATCAGGGGAACGACCATGTCTCGTCACGCTCATCTTATCGGCAGCGTAAGTTTGGCCGATGCAGAATCAGTAATGTCCACTGTTTCAGATATTTTGGGCGATTGCTGTACCCGCATCCCGGACGGTGAAACCGGCGAGCGCGGCTATTGGATCAGATGGCAGAAAGCAACTTTTGACAATTGCGATGATCTTGATCTTGAATTGGTCTCCCAAACCGTGCCTGGATTTAAGGACACACTGGAACGACCTTTCTTTAGTATCAAAAAGGGCGTT
>CAJXJM010000091.1 GCA_913054205.1 uncultured Rhodospirillaceae bacterium | reverse complement strand
CCAGTTCAGGGCTATTTGTTTGTTGCCGGCATGGACGTCCCGGAAAGAACGCTGAATGTCTTCACTGAGCAGCAACCCACCTGCACCTGCAGCATAAAAAATTCGGTCAACCGCCCGCTGTGCCAAAATGGGACAATACGCCATATCACGTTTGTTACGCGCCATCATTTTAATTGGCATTTCGTCATTGTGCTCCATGAACTCCATGGTCTCACGCAGATTGCTCATCATGACTTTTTTGGCTGCATCGACCTCTGCGGAAGATTCGGCCAAACGCAATTGCAGACTTTGAAATTCGGCGACCTTACTGCCGAAGCGTGAGGAGCGCTCTTTCATGCTCTCAACAAATCGATCTATCGCACCTTGTGCAACACCAATGGTCACCGCCACCAAACTGTAGGGATTGACTGACCATTGCGGAATTCTAAACACGGCAGCCTTGTCAAAATGCGGACCACGCTCGCCAATTTTAATGGTCCGGTGGTCCGGAATAAAAACGCTTTCCATTTTGATGTCTTTACTGCCTGTGCCGGCCAAGCCAACGACATACCAGTTATCGATGATCTCGCATTCGAATTGCGGCACCAAAATTTTGAGCGGTTTGCCGCCAATCGCTATACCCGTCAAATGCCATTGGGCAAAATCGCAGCCACTAGAATAATTCAGCTGGCCCGTAATTTTCCATCCACCTTCGACGCGCTCCATGTCGGCACCTGGAGAATTTCCTGACGCTATCAATGTTTTTTGGTTTTCACCCCAAATATCCTGTTGAGCTTGTAACGGATAGGTCGCTGCCGTCTGGTTATGTTCTGCCAATACCGAATAAACCCAGGCACTCGAACCACAGCCCTTTCCAAGCTCATAGGCGATCTCGCACAGAACATCCCAGCCATATTCATAGCCGCCAAAATCTTTTGGCTTACAGACGTTGAGAATACCGGCATCAACATAGGCTTGAAAATTCTCATCCGGCATTTTTCGCTCGGCTTCACAGGCGTCGGCATTTTTATAAAGTTGAGCTGTTAGCCCTCTGGCCCGCTCAACAAGCTCTTCCGGTGTTGGAATTGTGGTCGTTGCATCAGGCATTTCAGAAACATCATCCATATTATTGTTCTTCCCCAATTTCCGACATCATAGGGAGCGAGACCGCATCATAGAAATGCTAACACTCTCCACGTGATGCCAGGAGAGTATATTCAAAATTTCCATATAAATTAGGCGGTGCAGGACAAAACCACACACCGCCTAACTTTGATTGGGTTATTAAAACGTCAAATACGTCTTATTTTTTCTTCTTTTTGCCTTTAAAGACCATGGCACTTTGAGCCTATTCCAGCACATCAGGTTTTACCGATTGAATACGCTTGATCAGCCCTTCCAATTCTTGACCCGTCATAGGATTAACAGGCAAACGTTGTTTTTTCATTTGCGCCAAAAATGCAGGGTCTTTCATCGTTGCATTGAACACTTTCCGCAACGTAGCCATACTCAAAATCATGTAATCATTATAGCTCGGAAATGCGGTTCATCGCCTCTTCGACTTTCACAAGAGAGTTCTCATAATCTTGGCGCTTTACTTTCTCTTCCTCAACCACTGCCGCAGGCGCTTTTGACGTAAAGTTTTCATTGGCAAGTTTTTTATCAATGCGTTCAATTTCAGAATTGAGCTTTTCAATTTCCTTTTGGAGCCGGGCTTTCTCTTCGGTTAGATCGACGACACCGGTAAGTGGAATTACCAAAGTTGTCGTATCAAGAACGGATTGCGCCGCACCTTCCGGAACTTCCGCATCGGAGATTGCAAGTTCTTCCAGTCGGGCCAATCGCTTGATTAATTCGCCATGTTTTTCGACGCAAGAGATGGCAATATCTTCGGCATTCTTGAGCGTCAACGGCACTTTGGCTGCATCCGATACATTCAGCTCTGCCCTAACGGAACGGACCTGCGTGATCAAACGGACAATCCAGTCCATTTCCGCTTCGGCATCGGCATTTTTTAACGTCCCCAACTTCGGCCAATTCGCAGAAATCAGCATTGTATTTTTGCTATCATCCATTTGTTGCCAAAGCTCTTCCGTGATGAACGGCATAAAGGGATGCAGCAAGAGAAGAAGCTGCTCAAACGCCCAGGCCGCTGTCGCTTGGGTTTCCGCTTTGGCCGCACTGTCGTCGCCATAAAATATCGGCTTGGCGAATTCGATGTACCAATCGCAAAACGTTCCCCAGGTAAACTGGTAGACGCTGCCAGCGGCCTCATTGAACTTATACTCATCAATACCTTTCGCGACATTTGCAGCAGTTTCCGAGACCTTGCCGACAATCCACTTATTCAGCGTCTCATTACATTTCTCGGGATCAAAAGTTGGATCCACTTTGCACTCATTCATTTCACAGAAGCGCGCCGCATTCCATATTTTAGTGGTAAAATTGCGATAGCCTTCGACGCGATTTTCAGACAGCTTTATGTCGCGCCCCTGGGCGGCATGCGCTGCCAACGTCATCCGCAAAGCATCTGCTCCAAAGCTGTCAATAAGCTGCAATGGATCGATTACATTGCCCTTTGATTTAGACATTTTTTGGCCGTTCTCATCGCGCACCAAGGCGTGGATATAGACTTCGTGGAACGGCACTTCATCCAAAAAGTGGAGGCCCATCATCATCATGCGGGCAACCCAGAAGAAAATAATATCAAAGCCAGTAACCAAAACATCTGTCGGATAGTAACGTGCGACTTCCGGTGTTTGTTCAGGCCAGCCCAAAGTCGAAAAAGGCCATAAAGCTGAGGAGAACCACGTATCGAGCACGTCTTCATCGCGCACGATCTCGGTGGGTTTACCATAATGTTTTTCCGCCGCGGCTTGAGCGCCCTCTTCTGTTAGCTCGACAAAGATTTCTCCATCCGGGCCAAACCAAGCGGGTATCTGATGGCCCCACCAAATTTGGCGAGATACGCACCAGGGCTGAATGTTGCGCATCCACTCGAAATAGGTGTTCTCCCAATGTTTGGGGATAAATTTTGTACGTCCTTCTTCAACCGCCTTTATCGCAGGCTGGGCAAGCGTTTCAGCGTCAACATACCATTGATCGGTGAGCCACGGCTCGATCACAACGCCTGAGCGGTCGCCATAGGGCACCGTCATTTCATTGTCTTCAATTTTTTCCAGAAGACCGAGGGTTTCCATTTCCGCGACGATCTTTTCACGCGCGGCAAACCGTTCCATGCCTTGATACGCATCCGGCACGTTTTCATTTAAATTCGCATCCTGATCTAGGATATTAATGTTTTCAAGATTGTTGCGGCGGCCAACTTCAAAGTCATTGAAATCATGGGCCGGTGTAATCTTCACCGCACCACTGCCTTTTTCAGGATCGGAATATTCGTCGGCAACAATTGGGATTGGTCGATTGGCAATCGGCAACATTACCGTTTTGCCGACGAGGTCAGTATAACGTTCATCATCCGGGTGAACAGCAACAGCAGTATCGCCGAGCATTGTTTCCGGACGCGTTGTGCCAACTGTAATAAATTTTCCGTCTTGGCCTTCGATTGGGTATTTGAAATACCACATGCTACCGACGATTTCGCGCTGTTCAACTTCGAGATCAGAAATCGCGGTATGGAGTTTAGGGTCCCAATTCACCAAACGTTTGTCGCGATAAATCAAATCTTGTTTGTAAAGCTCAACAAACACTTTGCGGACAGCATCTGATAGCCCGTCATCCATAGTGAAGCGCTCACGTGACCAATCGCAAGAAGCCCCTAACCGGCGCAATTGCCCAACAATGGTGCCGCCTGATTCTTCTTTCCATTTCCAGACCGTTTCAATAAATTTTTCGCGGCCGAGATCGTGTCGGGTTTTGCCTTCCGCCTCAAGTTGGCGTTCAATTACCATTTGAGTAGCAATTCCGGCATGATCACAGCCCGGTTGCCACAGCACATCATCACCTTTCATGCGATGATAGCGCGTCAAAATATCCTGCAGTGTATTGTTGAGGGCGTGGCCCATATGCAGGCTGCCCGTCACGTTGGGCGGCGGAATGACAATCGTATAGGGCGTGCCCTCTGCATTGACACCGCATCTAAATGCACCTGAGTCTTCCCAAGCTTTATAGTGCTTGGCTTCAACCAAATCAGGCTGATAGGATTTTTCCAACATAACTGGCTTCTTTACATATAACGATAAAACAACTGGCAACACTCACCGAGCACAGCGGCGCGCACAATATCACGCGAATCCCGCGTGTAAATTACGAATTTACATGATTCTCTATGATGGAGAATTAAAGATCTAGGCGCTCCGCCCGATTGACCATGTGATCGATCTCCTTTTTGACCAATCGTTCGATCAAATAAGGCAAATTCTGATCCAACCATTCACGCAGCAATGGTCGCAAAATTTCCCGAATTAGACCCTCTAAGGTCAAGTCTCGGTTACCAATCGCAATGTCACGTTTGCTCAACAGTGCCTTTGCAAGTTCTTGCAACGCATCTGTAGAATTCGCCGACGCACCTTGTGACAGGATAGGATCACCGGCACCAATATCTGGCGGCAGCTGAGCAATCATCTGCTGAGTTAATTCAAGAATATTACCTTCAAGAGACGGCATAGGTGCCGCGGCTGGAGGCGGTGGTGGTGGTGGTGGAGCAGCGACCGGCATCGGCGCTGGTTCTGGTTCGGGAATTGGCTCAGGTTCGGGCTCTGGCTCGGGTTCTGGAGCAGGTTCCGGCTCAGGTTCAGGGTCCGCTTCCATGGCGGCAGCCATATCGAGCTCTTCTTCCTCGGGTTCAGCTGCTTCCTCGGGCGCAGGTTCGGGGTCGGGTTCAGCTGGCGCTGGCGCTTCCTCTGCTTCCTCATCTTCGGACAATATCCGCCTGATGGAGGCGAGGATATCTTCCATTGAAGGTTCGGCTTGTTCGTTTTCTTCGGCCATTACTCGATCATCGGTCCAATTAGTTAACAGATTAATACTACGCCTTGAATGACGCTACTTTTTTTCCACCTGCTTGTTAAGCAGTTTCCTGGTGACCGACGGGCAAATTGAGATTTTTTATAACGCCCGTATCGAAATTTCGACTATTTAATTTGTTTGCCTGGGTTTTGCCCAGAACTATTTGATCCAAACCATTTAGAACGAATTTCTTTATAATGGTTTAACGGATTGTATATTTTTACCGGTAGTGCGAGGTTTTTTGCAGTTAATTGACCAATGGCTTCTTGCAATTGAAAGCTCGCAACAACCTGATCGCGGTCTGCACCAACAAGACTAACCTTTGCATCCAGTAATTCCTGTTCGGCATCCAAAACGTCTAAAACAGTTCTCGACCCGACAGCCGCCTCGCGCTGAACGCCTTCTAAAGCAATTTCGGCAGCTTTAATTTGCACAGAAATCGATTTGATTCGCGCTTTTGCGGTTTCATGAGTTTCCCAGGATTTGGTTGCCGTCTCACGTGCATCACGGCGTGCATCTTCCAAATTGAGCAGACTTTGACCTGCATCTTGTTTTGCTGCACGCAACCGAGAATAGACAGATCCTTTTTGATAGAGCGGCACAGTCAAGTCCAAGGTAACTTTTCCGGTCGTCAATTGGCTATCATTGGTTGATGATTCCCAAGCGCGGCTTAGGGCACCTTTAAGCTGTAAGGTCGGCAATAACTCGCCGCGAACAGTCTTGATGTTTTGGCGGGCAGCCGCTTCATCATAGGATTTAGCCAATACATCTGGATGAGCTGCAAGAGCTGCTTTAACGGCATCTTCAAGGCTTGCTGGTTGCGCGCCTATGTTAGGAGGTGCTGACAATTTACCCGGAGCTTCGCCAACAATATTCAAATAATTGGCTCGCGAATTATTGAGATTACCTTCAGATTGAATTCGATCAGCGGAAGCACCAGATAAGCGCGCTTCGGCTTGACTGACATCTGTTCGGGTAATTTCACCGACACGAAAGCGATCTTGGGTTGCTTCCAGTTGACGGCGCAATACCTGTTCATTTTTAATATTGAGAGCAAGCACAGCCTGACCTTGAACAACGGCCATATAAGCTGTGGCAGCACTCAGCAAAATATCTTGCTCTTTCGCCACCAAGGTTGCTCGGGCAGATTTCACATCAAGTTCGGCCCTACTCACGCCGGCAATCGTTCTTCCACCCCGATATAGCGGCTGGGTCACATCAAGCGACGTGCTGCGCGGCGTTCTCAATTGGTCCCGATTTGCAGCACGCGTATTTAAATGCGTGTTGGAACGTCCGATATCACCAGAGAGTTCAACTTTTGGCCGCCAGTTCGCCAAGGCTTGTGGCACGGCTTCATCTTCTGATCGCAAGTCAGCGCGCGCGGCCAATAATTCCGGATTATTCATATAAGCAGCGGCCAGCGCGTCGGTTAGAGTTTGGCTGCTTGCAGGTCCCGCCCACATAAATAAGGCGGCAACAATACCACCTGTCATGAGGCTATAATTTGCGGGTAACTTCGTCTTCATTCACATTCCCCCGAACGGTCTTTTCAGATTTATCAGAATCGACCGCCGACAATACTTTAATTATTAAATTCCAAAACCGGATTGACTATAAAATACCAAAAAAAGTGTTACTAAATCATTGCATTTGCCGTGATACGAAGCACCACTGCAAAATCGTTAGAGTTCAAAGGCTTTTTCTTTCCTAAAACCCGGTAACAAAGGCGTTCCGGCATCAAATGCCTCGATATTTGAAATCGATTCGCCAATTTTTTGCGTCACAACAACTTTGCCGATTGGACCTCCGGTTAAAACGGATACCAAACGCCCCCCTTCCACCAACTGATCCAATAACATTTGCGGCACCTCTTCAACGGCACCGCTTATTACGATGACGTCATAGGGTGCCTGTTTGGCATAGCCGTCAGCCAGCGAATCTTCAATGATCACAGCATTATCGATACCAAGCTCGACCATCAAAGCGCTCGCTTTTTCAGCAAAGCCTGAATTTTCTTCGACCGCAACAACAGCCTTGGAAATTTTCGCCAGAACCGCCGCCGAATATCCCGTGCCACAGCCAATATTTAAGACGAGATCATCTTTTGACACATTCGCTTCCTGCAGAATGCGAGCGAGCAACGATGGCTCCATTAAGTAGCGGCCATCACCAATCGCGGCGGCCTCATCAACATATGCTATTCCCGCGGATTCCTCGGGAACAAACTTCTCGCGCGGAATTTCTTCCATCGCGTCAATGACAGCGGCGTTGGTCACACGGTTGGGGCGGATTTGATTTTCCACCATATTATGGCGCACGGCTTGGTAGTCCATAGCAGCATCCTCTGAATTCTTCAGCTCACAGTATAAGCTATTATATGGGTGTTAAAAGCACTGTAGGCAAGCTGTTGAATATTTCTCTTTCGCTATATCTTCGACCATTTGTTTACCATTTTAAAACGGCTGGTCCACTGATTTCCGTTGCCAGAAACAAAAATAATCCTCGGAATTTGATAATATGCCAATAAATCTTTAATTCAGGGCCAAACGCGGCTTGACCAGCCATAGTCGAGCGTCTAATTTCCCGGCCTTCTGATGAGCACCAGTAAAGTCAGAAATTCCTGGCGCGGCCAATTAATTCGGCGCGGTGGCGGAGTGGTTACGCAGCGGCCTGCAAAGCCGTGAACACCGGTTCGATTCCGGTCCGCGCCTCCAAATTTGATCGGGAGTAGCTCAGTGGTAGAGCAGGTGGCTGTTAACCACCTTGTCGGGGGTTCGAATCCCTCCTCCCGAGCCAATAAAATCAATGGGTTAGGTGTTTTTTCATCTAGCCCATTTTTCATATGGGTACCACATGGGTACCAACTATGCATGATTTCACCCTATTTTTGGCTGATTCGGCCTATCCGAGATATTGCTGGATTTGGTGGGATATTTTCTGAATACGCCTAGTTAGCGAACCCTCAAAAGTCTCAAAATATTCAAAGACGTTAACTTCTGCTCTATCCAGGCACTCGACCAAGTAATTAAAGAACTAAAAATGATGAGGGATAAAAAATGAGCGATGATGAGGGCGTCATGACGTTAACCCGCCCATTCTTTATTCACGATCTGACGTCTATTTGCGGTGCCCAATGAATAATAAGAATACTCCGATAATCGAGATGCCTCCGCCATAGTATGCCCACTTGGTGTCACTGATCATAAAGCTGCTGGTTGGCCAGTGGATGTACCCTAGTCCCTGTCCAACAAATAATAGCCCGAATAAAATTACGATTGTGCCGCCAAGCATAAGAAACTTTTTCATTATTCTTCTCCAAATCTCTCAGGTACTCTAAACCGAGGGA
>CAJXJM010000090.1 GCA_913054205.1 uncultured Rhodospirillaceae bacterium | reverse complement strand
GTTTTGTCGATCCTGCTTAGCTCTTCGTGGTTGATACTTTCCATCGCGTAACCATTGAAATACCGCGCGAGGCAGGTGACGCCTTCGCCGAAGCCTTGGAGCCTCATGTCGCTTCTGTGTCCTGGACGGCTGTGGAAGAATTGGTCACAGCTCAAGTCTTGGGGTTTTGCGAAACGCCACCCAACGAAGAAGCCATTTTGCTGACGATCCGGACTACCGCAGAAGCTTTGAAACTTCCTGCACCAGATATTAAATTTGAGCAGATGCCGGTGCGCGATTGGATCATGGACAATCTTAAACAATTTCCACCGATTTCCGCGGGACGGTTTTTTGTGCACGATCCTGAATATCGAGACCCGATCCCCAATGGACATATTGGATTAAAAGTCCCGGCGGGCGCCGCCTTTGGCTCTGGTGACCATGGCTCGACAAAAGGCTGTCTGCTTGCGCTCAATCAAATGGGTCATTTGAAGATAAGATCGGCTTTGGACATGGGCTGTGGCTCCGGCATTTTGGCTATTGCGCTGGCGAAGCGTTGGCGCATTCCCATTGTGGCAACTGACATTGATCCGATTTCAACCGAGGTGACCCACGAAAATGCTGAGATCAACCAAGTCTCACGTTATGTGCGGAGTTTGTGCGCGCCGGGCTATGATCATCCCGAGGTGCGAAAGCAACGCTATGATCTTATTGTCAGCAATATTTTAGCGAGGCCTCTGGTCCGAATGGCAAAAGATTTAGGCCGACAGCTCAAGCCGGGCGGATGGGCAGTGTTATCGGGTCTGTTGCTGAGCGATGCCAATCGCATCATATCCGCTCATCACCAGCAAGGCCTCAGGCTCTATAGGCGTGTAGAGCTGGGCGAGTGGATCACGCTGGTGATGAAGAAGCCTATCTAAAAAATACGATTGTTGCGCCGATGCCGATAAGCGTGCCGGCCATCGATACCGCCCAGCGAAACTCCATCGGGATCACCGTGCGGCCGCAATAATTGGTCCCGGTGCCGATCGCCATCGCAAGGAACGGCCACCACCAGGAACCAAAGAAAAAGCCAGCGATGAGCATGGCAATTGCCGACATGCCGCCAACCCAGGCGGACGCATCAAATAAGACGGGGGTAAGACCGAAGGAAGGAAAGGCGATGCCGGACGTTAAGACGGTCCGGTGTTGATCAAATCCGAGGGAGAAACCTATAATCGCAAGGACATACCACTCAAGCATGGGTCAATCTAGCATAGGATTGCATCAATCTAGCACAGCCAGCATTTCGCTGATGCGGGTGAATTTTTCCCAAGGATGGCCATCGACGGCCCGAGCGATTTCGGCGTCTCTAATTTTCAAGACCTCGTTGAAGGAAACCGTGCGGATATCACGAGAAGACAGCAGAGCATCGATAGCGGTTCCGCCAGGCCGGCCAATTTCTACGTCGGCCTTATTTAAATCTTCGGTTAGAAGATCAACGACGTCGCGAGAATCTGGGCCGTTTGTTGGGATTGTGCCACTCGGGCCGCGTTTGGCCCAGCCGACGACATAAACATTATCGCTCACACGGCCAGCCTCGTTTTCAATTGTTGCGCCGTTAAGCGGCAATCCTTCAGGTGGATCGGCGTAATAGCCAATTGCAGTAATCACCGAGCAGCACGGCACATCGAAAGTCTCGCCCGTGGCGACAGCGCGGCCATCGACAACTTCGGTGCGCTCCAAACGAATGCCTTCAACACGGTCTGTTCCCAAAATTTCCACTGGCGAGGCATAAAACTGAAAATGCATTTTGACCGATTTTTCAGGTTTATCTTGAGCGGCAAGCTCGCGCAAAATGTTAAGGTTTTTTTCTTTGATGCCTTTTTCGCGGCCTTCAAATTCACCCTCAACTTCATCCGGAATTTGACCGCCATCGACAATTGCGGCGCAGCGTTCAAGATCACGCGTTTCGCCCAGCTCTTTGGGTGTAAAACCAGCCTCAACAGGACCGCGGCGACCAAACATATGGACGTTCTCAACAGGCATATCTTGAATGCTATCAAGGGCATGCGCACAGATATCAGAATCGTCCATTTCAGCGCGGGTCTTGGAAATCACCCGGCAGACATCAAGAGCAACATTACCGATGCCAATGACAGCTGCGCCGGTGCCATCCAATAAAGGATTAAGATCGCGGTAGTCCGGATGACCGTTATACCAGCCGACAAAGGCGCAGGCACCATAAACGCCGGGTAAATCCTCCCCGGGAATGCCCAGCTTGCGGTCGTTATAAGCGCCAATCGACATAATTACGGCGTCATAATTTTCTTTAAGTTCTTCAACAGAAAGATCTCGTCCAATTTCAACATTGCCGAGATAGCGCACCTGATCAAGCTCAAGCGTGCGGGCAAATTGGCGAGCTGTGTTCTTCGTTTTGAAGTGATCCGGCGCAACGCCAAATCGAATTAGGCCAAAAGGCGTTGGAATTTTATCAAACACATCGATTTGACAATCTGGAAAGTTTTTAAGTAACGCGTCGGCGGCATACATTCCGGACGGGCCGGCTCCGACGATGGTAAAAGACGCAACCATATTTGCATTAATCCCCGTTTATCTCGCAATATTGCGTGACAATATTTGATTTTATTAGGGGGGAGATTGTGACAAAACCCCCGTTAGGTCAAGCGCCGGTTTAGGCGAAAAAGGATCGCTCAACACACCTGATTTGTGAGCTCTTTTCCATCTAAAAATTCGGTCAATACCGTGCGGGTGAGCTGGCTGCGATTGAGCCAAGCCTCTTCGGTATTTCCTGCCAAATGCGGTGACATAACAACATTGTCCATGGAGCATAAGGGGATGCGATCCTGGGCTTCGCCGCCGATAACATCCAATCCGGCATTTTTGATAGCGCCACTTTGCAGCGCTCGGACAAGATCGTTGGTATCGACAATCGTGCCGCGCGCAATGTTGACCAAGGTGCCGCCCGGACCAAGCGCTTCGAGCACGCTAGCATTGACGATATTTCTGGTTGCCTCTCCGCCGGGACAGGAAATCGCAAGGATTTGAACTTCTTTGGCGAGCTCCAGCAGCGATTTGCAATACGTATAGGGAACATCATCACGTTCAGATCGATTGTGGTAATAGATGTCCATATCAAAAGCTACCGCGCGTTTGGCTATTTCACAGCCAATCGTGCCTAATCCCAATATCCCGATTTTTTTGCCATAGACCGTCGTTGAGTGAAATTTGGCGCATTCCTCATAGGCTTCGTTTTCTCGCATGGATTTGTCATTGGCGAGTATGTGGCGAGACACCGCCAGCATTAAAGCAAAGGCATGATCGGCACAGCTCGGCGCGTTGGTGCCGGTGGCATTTGTGACATGAATACCGCGATCTTTCGCTGCCTCTAAATCCAAATGATCAAGCCCCACAGATTGCAGACAAACCAATTTTAAATTCGGCAATTGGTTCATAAGCGGCACGTCGATATGGCGGGGGCCATCGGAAACGATGATTTGAATATTTTCGCCGACTTCAGCCAGAAGTTCATCCCGGTTGGGGACTTCCTCGGCGAAATGCAGATCAAATAATTTTGGGAGCTCAGCACGATTGACCTTATTGATTGGACAATTGACCAGCACCCCGATTTTCTGGTCGTCATTAGACATCTTATTTCCCCCATTTATTTTTGGTTTTTCATACTTTCTCGATGATTATAGAGGAGCCCTGACCGACGCCAACACACATTGTGCAAAGAGCTCGATTGCCGCCATTGCGTTGGAGTTGGTACATCGCCGTTGTGACCAGCCTTGCGCCACTTGCACCTAATGGATGGCCAAGCGCGATCGCGCCGCCTTGAGGGTTTACGCGTTCATCATCATCAGCAACATCAAGCTCGCGGAGCACGGCGAGCCCTTGCGCTGCAAAAGCTTCGTTTAACTCAATGATATCCATATCGTCCATTGTCAGGCCGAGGCGGGCAAGAAGTTTTTTAGTCGAGGGCACCGGGCCGATTCCCATTACCCGGGGCGGGACACCGCCCGCGGCCATGCCAAGGATACGGGCCTTTGGCGTCAGGCCGTGTTCTTTTGCGGCTTCCTCCGATGCAACGATCAGCGCGCAGGAGCCATCATTGATGCCGGAGGAATTGCCGGCCGTAACCGATCCACCTTCACGGAAGGCGGCGCGAAGTTTTTGCAAACCTTCGATGGTTGAGCCGGCTCTCGGATGTTCGTCAGTATCAACGACGATATCGTCGCCTTTTCGCTGTGGAATATTTACAGCAAGAATTTCCTCTGCGAGCGTGCCATTTGCCTGAGCCTTTTCGGCTTTGAGCTGACTTCGAAGCGCCATGGCATCTTGAGCTTCACGGGAGATATTAAATTCTTCGGCGACATTTTCAGCCGTTTCGCCCATTTCATCGGTGCCGTGCAGCTGTTTCATTTTTGGATTTACAAAACGCCAACCAATAGTGGTGTCATACATTTCGGCGTTGCGCGAAAATGCGGTCTGTGACTTCGCCATGACAAAAGGTGAGCGTGACATGCTTTCGACACCGCCAGCTACAAACAGATCTGCATCGCCTGCTTTAATTGCGCGGGCTGCACTGCCAACTGCATGCATCCCAGAAGCGCAAAGACGGTTGACGGAAACACCTGGAACAGAATCCGGCAGGCCAGCGAGTAACAAAGCCATGCGCGCAACATTTCGGTTGTCTTCACCCGACTGATTTACGCAGCCGTAAATCACGTCATCAACTTTATCCCAATCAACGGAGGAATTTCTCTCCATCAACGCTGAAATCGGCAGAGCTGCCAAATCATCGGTACGAACGGAAGAAAGCGCGCCGCCATAACGGCCAATAGGCGTACGAATTGCATCACAAATAAAAGCTTCGGTCATAAAATTATTGCAGGTCTTAGAAACCTGTCCCTTGTTGGTCACTGTAAGAATTGAAGGCGCAGTTTACGGGACCAATACGCCCGGTGCAAATCACGACGAAAAAATGTCCATTTCTGAGATACACTAATAAATTCCATCGCTATAACAGTAGAATTAAATAATACTATTACAATCAATAAAAGCATATTGAGGTGAATGATCATGAAACCAATTTTAGCCGCCTTTGCCATTGCAGGTTTAGGAATTGTGATTTCAGTTAATGGCGATTTAGCGGCCGAGACTCGTTCAGTCGAGAAAGAGCTGTCGAATTTGAATAAAAATTAAATTCAATCGGTGGTCACTCTCAAAATGGCACTTTGGACACTGCAACCAGTACCCCGGATGGGGCATGGATCGGGCGCATGGTTGTGGACAAAGAAAGTTCTGAGAATTGTTCTTTCGATTTCAAAAACATAAAAGCCAATTTCTCCAATCAAATAATGACGTTGCATTTTCAGAATAGCGGCAGCGACATAAAGTTGGATTTGCCGTTAAATGAAAAGGGCACCTTTTCCGAATGGCAAGGACTGAGTGTTCAACTTCTGGATCTTGCAAAACTATATGATCGCGAATTTAAATTTTCTGGTGAGGTCAAAGGGAATATTCTTACCGGCAGTTTTTTCGCCGAGGTGACGCGAGTCGGCGACACGTGCGGCGGTGATATGTATTTTGTCAAAAAAGGCACACTTGAAGCCAAGGCCTTTTTAACCAATCGCGATGTTCGAGTTGTCAGGCTGGAACATCGATTGGAGATGATTAAAAAATCCGTCACCTGGAAACGACGCTGAAACAGCAAAAAAAACAGCCAGGTTGGCTGAGGTGGAAAAAGAGCAGAAATTAGAGGCTGCTCGATTGGAAAATTTAAAAGCTGAAGCGGAACGAAAAATTAAAGAACTGGCCGCGCTGCAGAATCAACCGGCGCAAGGTAAAAACCTCCAGAAGGCCCCCGAATCTATTATAAATTTTGGCACCTACCATGCTCTGATTGTGGGAATTTCAAAATATCAATATCTTCCAAAGCTTCGAACCGCCGTCGCGGATGCCAATGCTATGTCCAAACTCCTCAGAGAAAGTTACGGCTTTAAAATCACGAAACTCATAGATCCATCGCGCGCTGATATTTTGGATATTTTGGATGAGATGTGGTCAAAATTTAAATTTAAAGATAATTTACTTATATATTATGCCGGTCATGGCTGGTTGGATAAACAGGCTGACGAAGGCTATTGGTTGCCGGTTAATGCGAAGCCGGACAGGCGGTCACGCTGGATGTCAAACGGAACGCTGACAGCTGCATTGCGGGCGATCAAAGCCAAGCACATTCTGGCCGCTTGGTTAGGGATGCCAACATCAAAACAGAAAATTCGGGAGAGGCGGAATACCTTCAAAAAATGTCACGCAAAAAGGCACGTGTGGTTTTGACGTCAGGTGGATTGGAGCCGGTTGAGGACGGCAATGGCTCGACGCACTCTCCATTTGCCACGGCGCTGCTAGCGGCGCTCGAGGAAAATAAATCCGTGATTGATGGGACATCTCTCTTCAATGTCATTCGCCGTCCTGTTATGGTGAACGCCAACCAAACGCCACAATATTCCGATCTGCGTCGGGCGGGTCATGATGGTGGCGACTTTCTTTTTATAAAAAAGAGTTGGAATGGCAACTGATTTATCGGCGAAGAATTGTGTTCCCTGCAAAGGCGGAATTCCGCCGCTTGAATTAAGTGAGGCGGAGGCCCTGCTTGCCCAGGCGCCGGAATGGGAAATGGTCGCCGGGGCCACGCGTTTGCACCGTTCCTTTAAGTTTAAAAACTTCCAAACGGCAATGGATTTTGTGCAAAAAGTCGGTGCCATAGCCGAACAGGAAGATCATCACCCGGATATCGAGTTTGGCTGGGGCTATGCGAATATTCTGATTTTTACCCACAAGATCGATGGTCTGCATGAGAACGATTTTATTCTTGCCGCCAAAATCAACGACATCGCAATTTAATCAATCTTGTCCCAATATGACCATCGGTTCGAGTTTGTCGATCTCGGGGTCGTAGTCGTTTAATTCGAGGATAACGCCATTGGGATCCCGGACAAAAACCTGGTAGAGCGGGCGATCCGCCAAAAGCCGATCCCAATAGGATATCGAATTGTCCCTCATATATTGGACAAGATCGGCAGATTTTTCGACTGACAAGGCGATGTGGTCATCCATACCGGTTTCAACCATGTCATTGGCTTCTGCTTTGTCCCATTGCTTGGGCTTCTCTTTGCCGCCGTCATTGGCCGCCTCTTCATCCGCGTTGGAGCCTTTTTCGACTAAATGAATAATGGCGTCTTCGCCGGCATAGAGCCAATAGCCAACGGATTTAAGGGCGGGTCGTTTGCCGACTTTCAATCCTAATAGATCACAGAAAAACGCCCGGGTTTCTTCCAGGCAATCTGTTCCAATCGAGACATGATCGAGTTTATTAATCTTCATTTTAGTCCCCAATTTTAGATTTTGTTACCCACATCTATTTCAAAGAAGTCTGACATGCAGGCCCCAACTGTCAATAAGTTTACTGAGATTTGAAAAGCCAATCTTGACAGGATGATAAGCGTTTTGCAGTGTTTGAAAGAATTAAAAATAAAGGGGTAATTAATGACCATAGAAGTAAAAGGCGATCTGGATGTCGGCGAAATACAGCCGTTTACACCAGATATGACCCCTGCAGACCGTAAGAAAATTTGGCTCCAAATAGCCGATATTTCTGAAGCTGAATTTGATGCGATATTTGTTGAAAACAAAGCCCGCCAGGTAAATGTGCCGGCACTTGGCAGTAAAGCACCCGATTTTGAGTTGGATATACTCGACAAGGAAAATGGCCGGACCGGCGATAAAGTAAAATTATCGGATTTAAGAGGGAAGCCTGTCGGGCTCATATTCGGGTCCTACACCTGACCTCCTTTTCGGGGTTGGGCCGTGCGCCTAAACGAAATTTACAACACTTATAAAGACAGCGTTGATTTTTTGAGCATCTATATTCGCGAAGCCCATCCGGATGACGGTTGGCGCTCACCGGGTAATATCAAAGAAGGTATCCGCTTTTTAGAGCCAAAGACCGATGACGAGCGCACAGAGATCGCCACAGTCTGTCAGCAAATGATGGATCTGCAAATGCCGCTACTCATCGATTCCATCGACAATGACGCGGAAAGCAAATACATCTCGATCCCGATGCGCCTATACGTTGTCGGCGCCGACGGGAAATTGAGCTATGTCGGAGCGGAAGGGCCGCGCGGGTTTGATCCCGACGGATTTGAAGCGGCGATTAAAGAAGCAATTGGCTAATACTCAATCAGTACAATATCTGGCCGCCATCGACGACGAGAGTTTGACCTGTCATATGGTCACTGTCGCTGG